>CBDUAB010000366.1:0-4984 GCA_965365045.1 uncultured Planctomycetales bacterium | reverse complement strand
CGGGCGATGTCGACCGTTTGCTCGATGCCATACAGCAAGGCGCAGATCACTCGTTTTTTGATGTGAACAGTGACGGCGCGGTAAACGCGGCGGACCTCGATGGGCTGCTGGCGTCAATCGACTCACTGGCAGGCGACGCGAACTTGGACGGAATCGTCAACGCCGCGGATCTTAACCAAGTCGGTCTTCACTGGCAACGCGCCCATTGCATGACTTGGTCGGACGGCGACTTTGCCGGGGATGGTGCTGTCACGGCGGCTGACCTAAACATCGTAGGAATCCACTGGCAACGTGCGATGGCTGCTCAGCGCGCCGCTCTAGGGCAACGGCTACCGCGGGCTCCATTGGCTGCTGCAGTCGACAATTTACCATTCGCCGCGACAGAACCTATCGAACGAATTGCACGACAGTCGGCACGGGACAATTCCCTCGCCCCAACGCCGACCGAATTACACGCTGACACAAGTTCGAATGACTCCCGGCCCCGGCATGTTCAATATCAACGATTGTTGCAACGTAGAACTGCGTCAAGACGTTCACAAGACCTGGAACCACGCGACATTGAGCAACCCGTGTTGGACGCGGTTTTTGCCAACGAAGGATGGTTGTTCTGATTTTTTTGCAAACGGTGCCCGTCTATCAACAGCATTCACGGCTTGTCCCAGACGCACTCGTAACGGACCAGGTAGGGATGCCCGCCGTACGTTCCCATCGCGATACCCCAGGCTGGAAGTGCCTGATCCGCGGCAGTGTCGGTTAACTCCAGGCGATGCAATCCCGGCGCTTTCGGTAGATTCGCAAGCCCACGCAACAGCACTTGGAACTTCAACCCGTTTTTTAGGCAACCGCGTGACGTTTGGGAGCGGTTGCACTTCCAATTGAAAAGGTCATTGCTGGTTTCGGCCGCAAGCGTAACGGTGTGTGCGATCGCTCATCTGCGCCAGATTCGCGAGCTTCGGGGAAGACAACGTTCGCCCAATGCCATCTACTTTGGCGCCAAAGGTCGTGCGCGTAGATTAGCCGTTTTGGCGATAGCCCCGGTTTCGCCGCCCATCAGGAACCGTGGCTATCGCCAAAACGGCTAATCAATTCCGCCAATCCGCTCAAAGCAGATGCCATTGAACGTTCGCCACCCGTCAGGCAGCTTGCCTACTTCGTTATCTTCCGGCAACGACTCGATCAAGACTGATTCGCAAATGACTACAGTACGTCGAATCGCCGAAAAACCTCATCGGCGATCTGCTGTATCGTTGGCAATTCTCCGGATGGTTCCGCGCGTCGCGCGATTCGTTCCGAACGTTGAGCCTTGAATCGCCAACGTGCAAGGCCATCGGCGAAGTCGCGGCCACTAGTAGCTTCGTAAGTGCTCGCAACTGACTCGCGCTCCGGCGTTTTTCCGACTTCGGATGATACGACGTCGATGATCGCTACGTCAACAACGGGCGCCCGGACGGCCGGAGTGTTAGCAGCCAACGGTGCACGTGGAACCCTTGCTGGCTCGCCGAATTGCCAGTTAATGCCGACTTGGTTGAGGTCCGCGGAATCGACGCGGCCATCACACGTAAAGTCACCGCTCCCCCAACCGAGGTGAGCACCTTGTTCCTGCCAGTTGATGCCAACATTGTTGAGGTCTGCCGCATCGACGTGTCCGTCCAGGTTGGAATCGCCCGGCACCGTGCCAAGACTATTTAGCATCACCGCCATGTCGTTCAAGTCGGCCGCTCCGCCACTGTTATCCAGGTCATAGATGGAGTGACTGGCGCCAGATTGGATGGCTCCACACAGGATGGGGAGGTCCTCCGTCGTGACCTCGTCGTCCAACGTGAAGTCACCCGGCTCGAGCGGAGCCACGAAAGGGCCCAGCAACAAGTTCAATGCAGGTCGGTTCGCGAAGCCCTCGGCTTCCTTCGAGTCAAATCCAACGCTGTCATTTAATTCAACTTGGGCGGCGACCAGGATGCCGTTATTGGTCGCGGGATCGTCAATCCATTCTTGAACCATGCCCATGCCATCCGCGTTCAACGGTATCATGTTGGAACCTGCGGGAACTATAACGATGGAACCAGTTTCAGTCGCATTGAGCTTGCCAACCACTGGTCCGCGATCGTCGCCGCCTTTTGCTCCAACATTTTGCCAACTTTGATTGTCACGGAATTCGTTCCAAGTGACTTGGTCTTCGCTCCAATCGCGCAGAACGCGGGAGACCTCGAACGGATTGCTGCCTAAGCCGAACGAGAAGAATGTCTGGGTTACGTTGATCGTGAACCAAGCATCCACGATAGCGCGGCCCGCGGGCAGCGATATGTTTTCCCATCGAAACAGCGAGATCAGCTCGCCACCGGCGCCATCTCCACCCACTTCCATGGTCGGTTCGGCAGCTCTGTTCGTATCAGCTTCGGATGCGCGAATATCCGCATCGGAACCACCGGCGTAGCCGTCATTGCCTTCTTGGAACGTGAATACTTCAGAGCCTATTATGGCGGAATTGCTGCGCCCGTTGCTTTCTAGATCGTCGAAGTTGACGGCTGAGATTTGGTAGCTGACGGGTTCGATTTGGAACGCAACGTCCTCATCCACGAAAAACGGGAACGGCGAAGTGGCATAAAGTTCGTTGTCACGGTAAACGATGTAGTGGCTGATGCCCGACTCATTGTCAACAGATGGGGTCCAAGCCAACACGGCGCTGCTGTCGCTGATCGCGCGGGCCACGAGGTTGATCGGTTTGCTGGGCGGCGTAGTATCCACCAGAACGTTCGTACGTCCAGGAGTTCCACCAATAGAACCGGTTCCCCAATTCGATGGCTCGTTGCCATACGGATCCGGAGTGAGCTTGCTCAGCGATGGTCCAGTGCCATCGGGAGCGTCCGGCCAGGGCACGGAATCTTCGTAGTCGATTTCATCGACGATGATCAGCCCGGCGACCAATGTGCTAGGCCGTGCAAGCTGTAGTTCTTCACCACGGTTATTCAATGATCCGTTGGCTGTCGGTTCGTAAACGTAGATCGCGATCCCGACAGGGACGTTGTTCGCGCTGCGGAAATCGGCAGCCGTTTGTTCGGCGTTGCCACCGTCCTCCCCTTGAACTAGGAGAGCAAGTCCACCGGCTGAAAGGACTTCCCCGGCTGGGAATGTGTAGTCAATTCCGTTCACCAGTTGCCACGCTTGGCCTGCTCCGTCGTTCAAAGTGATTGCGTCGCTGGTGATGTTTTGGAACTCAATGAACTCGGCTTCATCGTTAGCCGGATTGTACATAATCTCATTGATCACAATGGGACCAATGACAGGGCCTTGATTCGCACCTTCACGCGTGTCGGCCGTGAGTGTAGCGAATTTGAGTCCATCACTAGTGCGGACGATACCTTGAGTCGCGTCAGGTTCCGCGGCGCCATAGGATCGACGCACTTGATAGGGAAGGAGTTCGTCGTTTTCGTCCGCTGCATTGAGCCACAAAACTCCCCCTAGCTCGCTCAGCGCAAAACTCGTATTCACGCCCGCCGCCCCGGCATTGCCGAACGAAGTCGTCTCATCGAGTACGATGTAGCCGCCCTGGACAATGGTGGTGCCAATGGCAAATTGATACTTCAGCGGGTCCAATTCGTCGTCGGTGAGATACCAGTTGCTCACATCGATAGGGTCGTCGGTTCGATTGTGAAACTCAAGCCAATTGCCAGTGGCCGCCGTGTCGTTGTTTGAAATCTCGTTGATGACGACTGCATTGGGAAGGAGTCCATTGTCGGGAATGCCTGGTGAACCGCCCGTGTCTTCGCTGAGCCGCCAGCCGTCGGCTGAATCCCATTGGCTCAGCTCCTGCAGCGGATCAGCGATCGTTAACGAATAGCCACCTCCATCGGTTTCCGGATACCAGTTGTCGTTGTATTGGAACGAATGCACAACGGCATCGACATCGTCGACCAAAGTTATGGTTTCGCCACCGTTGTCGAGAGCGCCGCTATACTGACCAGCGATATTGATGCCTTGGCCGTATGTTGCCTCGAATCCGACCAAATCCCTTACCGCAACAATGCGTTCGCCCACCGCCAAGGTCGTCTGGGCAGTGAATTCAAAATCAATCCCGTTTGTAAAGCGGACACCTCCGAGCGTAATTGGGCTGCTGCCTTCGGGACCCGCGTGCATGAGTTCAATGAATTCGGTTTCCTCTGATCCTGCTGGGTTGTAGTTAATCTCGGTAATTCGCAATTGGTCGCGTACTGCCGGTTGGGTCGCGGTGGTCGTGACAGTAATTTCATCCGCGCCAATCCGGTTATCTTCGAAGTCAAACGCCTCCAGCGTGATGTCGTTTTGGCCTAATGCCAGCGGGACATTAATTTCCCAACTGTTGTTGTCCGTCCATTTCACTTTGAGAGGTATGTCGCTCCCCAAGAAACGGACCTCTCGCACATCGATCCAACCGTCTCCGCGAAGCACGACGGACGTATCGTCTACGGTCATCGGGTTGCCGCCGTTGGATGTAATACCGAAGTTGACCGGGGGAATCGTCGACATCGCTAGATTACGAGCTTGGTTCGCGCGATTCACAATTTGGTTTTGCCGTCCGCTAGTATTTGCTCCAAGGCTGTTGTAGTGGCTCGTCCAATACTCCGCGTAGTCACCGTTGAAAGCTCGATTCGTCAAATCCCACATGTGTCCCCAAAATAAACGTTCGTTGCGGGGAATGTTGCGAATCTCGTCGAGCCGTGAATCATTACCGTTGTAGATCAACGGTTCGGTGAGGTTGCCTCGATCGGCGTCCCAATAGAGTGGTATGATCATCCCGTCGGACGGACGAACATAGAGCCGCAAGTTTTTCGGTCGTCGGAACCCATACGTGTCCCAGTTTCCCACGAAGGATTGCGTTGCATAATGACGCATCCAAAGGTCGACATCCATTACGTCATCGATCGCGTCATCCAGCGCCGTTCCATTGAGATTGATCACACGGATGAACTCGGTGATCGGATCGTAGTCGTCTTTCGTGCGATTGTTC
>CBDUAB010000365.1:0-4986 GCA_965365045.1 uncultured Planctomycetales bacterium | reverse complement strand
GCGGCGGCCGCCCGAATCATGGGGTCGACGTCACGCAGATTGGCAACGAGCGCTTTGAGTGAAGCCTCGGGGTTCTTTGTCCGCCGGGCGATCAATCCCAATCCCCAAATCCCATGCAGGCGAGCTAATTGAGACTCCGACTCACCGACGGCCATTCGTAACGTGTCGACTTCACCACGCGTGGCCAATTCCAGTTGCGATTCCAAACGCACGCGATAGTCGGGATGTTCGAGTAACGTGAGCAGTTCATCTTTGTTACGTTCTTGCATGCCCGTGGCCAGCAGCGTTTTGACTTCGGCGACGACTTTGTTCTTCTGCGCTTGGGCGTCCGTAAATCGATATATGCGACCTTTGTTGACACCGTCGCAGCCTTCGACCCAATCCGAAACATAGACACTTCCATCCGGTCCGAACCCGACTTCCGTGGCCAGACAATTCCAGAGAAAGATCTCGCGATCGAACAATTCGAATGATGCACCTCCAAGCCGTCACCGTTTTGTTCGCAGCGAAAGACGGCTCCTGTTTCCGGATTGGCCAGCGCCGGTTGCTCTTTCGCGCCTGCCTTCACATTAAAGCCGCGGTCGCCGATGCTGAAATAGATACGACCGTCAGGACCCAGGCACAGTCCGTGCAGATCATGGCCGCGAAATGCGACGCGGACGCCAAAGCCTTCGTGCAGGACACGCTGCTGATCGGCGCGGCCATCATCGTCGTCGTCTCGCAACGTCCAAAGTCGTGGGATGCACGTATAGTAGATCGTACCGTTACGTGCCAGTACGTCCGCGCCCGTACCTTCGAGTACACCGTTGAAGCCATCCTTGAAAACAGTGCTGACATCCGCTCGACCGTCACCGTCTCGGTCGATTAATGACCGCAATCGGTCTTCGTGTTTACTGTATTCCTCGATGTCGGCACCTAGATGCTTTTTGAAATACGCTAAGCGATCATCGACTTTTTGCGCCGCTAGATCATCGTCGATCCGAGTTTCGTGATCGCGGTTGTCTTCATTTCCTTGCTTTGGCGGTATGTTTCGCATACGAACATCCGACGTTGTTCGTCGAAACAAAAAGCAACCGGATTGGCGACCTGCGGATCCGCGGCAAATACGTTTGCTTCGATGCCACTGGCCATCACAAACCGCTTGATGGCTATTTCGGCGTCAGCCGGCTTTGCGGCCGATTACTTTCCGTTTGTCGCTGGCGGTTGCGCCTGTGCCCATAACGGCGCGGAAAAGAGAAAAACTAAAACTAGGACAATCATGCCTTCACTCTGTTTCTTGAATATGTTCCGCGATCCATTCCTCCAATTCCTCCCAATCGGCCGGAGCCAGTTTCGTAAGATCGGGGCGGAGTTTAACGGCATCGCGTATGTAGACATGACGGATTGCTGATTGTGGCTTGTCGGTATTCCAGTGAATGAGAATTCGCACACATCGTTGCAACGATCCGGGAACACAGAGTTCATGCATGCAAAGAAGCGGCACATCGAGCCAGCCGAGTTGTCGCGCCGCGAGTGCTGGGAATTCCGCATCCAGATCCGGCGTCAGTGTGAATATCGCGCTGGCCACGTCCGTCGCGTCGATACCGTTTTGACGGATCATAAACGCCAGCAAGCGGCGCGTTTGCACCAGTATTTCATCGCGCGAATTCGTGTCGACCGTCGTGGCACCTCGCACACCGCGACACAACATGGCTAATTACCCTCTAACACACCCTATTTGCGAATTGTTGTAACGGCGGCCGCTACTGGCGCCGAATAGTGTCATCTGCCGCGACGAAAATAAGTTGAGCATCTTCGATAGTGAGAGGTTCCAACCCGTTGTACTCGAGCGTGACCGTACCGTGAAAACCCCAGCCGACGTGCTTGCTGTTTGCGACGGTCAGTCGAATGCGAACATCGCTTGCCGCGGGTACGACGTGCGCGTCACTGAGGTCTCGAGCGTATACGCCGTGCTTGCCTTCACCGGCCGCGCGATTGTCCTTTTCACTGAACACGATCGAAAGTGTGTCTTTGTCGTCTCCGGCAGAGACCACGGAAGCCGATGGACTTACTTCAAAGATACTTTCATCCGTAACGGATGGCGTGAACTCGACCCGCGCAACGACCGCTGGTCGGCTGCCACGGTTGCGAATGGTAAGCAGCGCGGCGTTGGCGCCAGTTTCGGGTTTGAGGCTTTCACGAACGTATGCCAGTAAAGGTCGAAACAATTGGTCCTTGACAGCTTTGCCTCCTATGTCTTCATTGCTGTTATCAGCGGAATCTTCAGCAGTCGTGATTGGAAGCAGTGGGATTTCTTGACTGGCCAACTTGTTGCCAGTATCGTCTCCATCCGCGTTATCATCGCCGTCCGTAGCGTTAGCTTTACCTTCCTCGAGCAATGCTGTGTAGGATTCTTTTGCCGCGCTGCCGACTTGCAGCTTGCTCACAAGTTGTTGATGCTCATCCAGGAGTTTATTTGCCGCCTCTGTGAAGTCGTTCAGTTGTTCCGCCTGTTGCTGTTTCCATTGGTCGCGGATTTCCTCGTCGCGCACATTGCGTTTTTCCACCTCTCGTTCGTACCGCGCGCTGAAAACCGCGGAGTCCAACGAGCCGTCCGAAGATGATTTTCGCCAGTTTGCGAGATTTCCGAAACCAAAAAGGACCCAAGCCAGCGCGCTCACCGCCACCACCAGGCTGCAGTAGGAGACGAAACGGCTCCATGAATCAACCGTGTCATGAGAATTATCGGACGTCATTCTTGCACCCTTTCGGCCAATGAAACGCCGGCGGCAAACAGTGAAATTCAACATCCCTTAGGATACCGGTTGGCGATTATCAGGTCTACAAGCTGAAAACACTAAATCGCGCCTCAATGATGCCAATGCCGTGGGACAGTTGTCATAAACTACACGTTTTCTCTTCCACCCATATTTGCAATTGGCACGACCGTCACAAACGATCGCTATTGAAATCGCCATGCGGTTGATACGATGACCGGTTCCATGGCGACCCCCACTAAGACCACCTCAAGCGAGTCGATTCGATGGATCAGATCTACACTGTGCTAAGCACTCTGCAGGGCTTTTACATCTTTGAGGTCCTGATCATCCTTTCCGCGTTGCTGATACTTGTTGACTATTTGTTTCACACGGACGTACCCGCCCATATTGGTTACTTTTGTTTGTCCGCGGCCGTGTTTTTTGGAATCAATAAGTCCTTCTTTTTTCCAGAAACTCGATATTTGATCATCAGCCTAGTGATCGCCCTTGGTGTCTGGCTTGTTCTGGCGATACTTCATCGATTCCTGTTTCGGTCGTTTCTCGAAAACGCACCGGGTACGGAAGGCTACGCAGCGGACAATCAGGATACCGAGTGATCGACGGAGTCGGGCTGCGTCTAAGCAAGAATCGGGAGCGTGATATGTCTTATGGATTCGGTCAACGCCGTCGCAGATCCAGCGGTGGTCTAAAACTGCGGTTAATCATCGCCGTTGTCATGGTTCTATTCACGTTGTTTTCATACATGAGAATGGGACAGACCAATCCAGTAACTGGCGAGCGTCAGCGCGTGGCGATGACCGCCCAACAGGAAATTGCCATGGGCTTGCAAGCCGCGCCTGAGATGGCCAATCAACATGGCGGCTTGTATCCCGATCAGCGCAGCCAACGAAATGTGGATACCGTGGGCGACAGACTGTTGATGGCACTCGACGGTTGGTTGCGGGAACGCGGTAAAACAAATCCGTTTAGGTTTGAATTCCACCTATTGCGCGATCCCCAGACCGTCAACGCCTTTGCGCTACCGGGCGGCCAAGTCTTTATCACCTATGCGCTTTATTCACAGCTTGAAACGGAAGGGCAGCTGGCCGGCGTGTTGGGACATGAGATCGGTCATGTCTTGTCGCGGCATGGCGCGCAGCGAATGGCAAAGCAAAAACTGACTCAGGGTCTCGTGGGCGCGGCCGGCGTCGCCGGGGGTGGTTATGATAGCGCGCAGTTGGCCAATTTCGTTGGCCAGTTCATTAACATGAAATACGGACGTGGCGATGAATTGGAATCCGATAAGTGGGGTGTTCTCTTAACGGTCGAAGCGGGGTACGACCCCCGTGCGATGTTCGGCCTAATGGACATATTGGATCGTTCATCCGGAGGACAAGGTCCACCAGAGATGATAAGTACCCATCCCAAGCCGGCCAATCGCAAGGAATATATCCAAGAAGTATTGGAACAAGTGTTCCCGCGCGGTGTGCCCGATGGACTGCAGCCGTAGAAGTCAGGTTGCCAATCCGAAAGCGCTTCCTTCATCGTGTTAATCTGAAGAAGCCGCCCGCACAAAGTGTCCATAGCCGGAATTTCGACTATCCACTTCGGCGGTGCCACGCCACAGCACGCGGCTTGCGGCCTGCCCTTCCTCGTCCACGTCATTGACGATGGCTGTCATCTGAAAACTATGCCACGTTTCGCCGCCTTGTTGCTTGACAATCAGCGAAGCCGGTATCGCCAGTTCAACGTCGTAACCGGTGTCCGTCGAGTTAGACGACGGGATCATCTTGTCCGTGACGGATCGATTGCGATGATCTCGCAAAGTCGCTGTTGGGGACTCAGTGCCCGCCGGCGACTCAGTGGCCACCGGCGCGGGGACGCGTAGTCGATACGTACCGTCTCGTAATCGACTGTCGCCGACCCGTGTGGAAATAGGACGCCCGTCGATGCGAAGTTCTAGTTCGTCACCAGTCATTACGTTGTCATCTTGGATGCGCGCGGCAAAGTAGATCGTTTCCTCATCGTGCATCACATCGAATTGAATAGATGCGTCGCCCGGTCCTTGCCAGTATTCCGGCTTGCCCAAGACAAGCGGTTGTGGCGTGGATGTAAATCGTAACGATTTCCAATCATCCAAATGCCCGTCGACTGTTAGTTGCGTAGTGGCTGGCACCTCGTACTTGCGCTCAATAATCACTGGAATGCTTCTTTCAGCGGATAGGCTAGGTTGTTCGTCGCTGCGCAT
>CBDUAB010000364.1:0-4994 GCA_965365045.1 uncultured Planctomycetales bacterium | reverse complement strand
CGTGAGCAACACGCCGGTGGTGGCTGGCGTGTGCGCGACGGATCCATTCCGCAAAATGGAGTTATTCTTACGTGACGTAGACGCAGCAGGTTTTTCCGGTGTACAGAACTTCCCGACCGTCGGACTCATCGATGGCAGTTTTCGCGCAAACCTCGAAGAAACCAATATGGGCTTTGGACTCGAAGTTGACATGATTCGCACCGCCGCCGAGATGTACCTTCTCACGACCCCGTATGCGTTTAACGCGGACGAAGCAACCGCTATGACTGAAGCAGGCGCGGACATTCTGATTCCCCATATGGGACTAACAACCAAAGGGTCCATTGGCGCTCAAACGGCGTTAACATTGGAAAAGGCCGCTGAGCGCGTCCAAGAAATGTGCGATGCCGCGAAACGTGTAAATCCAGAGGTCATCGTTCTATGTCACGGTGGCCCGATCGCCGAGCCGGAAGACGCACAATTCATCTTGGATCATACCGACGAAGTCGTCGGGTTCTATGGTGCCAGTAGTATCGAACGCCTGCCGGTTGAACCGGCCATTACCAATCGAGTTCGTGAGTTCACGGAACTCGAAATGTGATTGCCAATCAGCGATCCACGGAGACAAGCTCGCGTGGTGGCAAACGCAAACGATACCAGCGTAACGGCCTAGATCAGCTCTAGAATCCTTAACGGCGCCGTCTTTCATGAAATTCGGGCTAACTAATCACTCAGGGAACGCAGTTGCATCTTCTCTCGGCAGAAAACGCAATGTAGACTGTTGTCCGCCGGGTACAGATCCGCGAACCCCAACCGAACGAGCAGGAACAATGAGGATCTTTTCGAGTGTACTTCTGTTACTGACCATCAGCGCCACCGCTTGCGGCCAAGACGCGGCTCCCGAAGGGGATTGGATCCAGCTATTCAACGGCAAAGATCTGACAAACTGGCGCGTGAAAATCAAAGGTTACGATCTGGATGACAACTTTGGTGACACATTTCGTGTGGAAGACGGCACACTAAAGGTCGTTTACGACAAGTACGACAACTTCGACCGCAGGTTTGGCCATTTGTTTTATACGACACCGTTTTCGCACTATCGGTTGCGCGTGGAATATCGGTTCGTCGGCGAACAAGTCCCAGGCGGACCTGGCTGGGCTATTCGTAATAGCGGGATTATGGTCCATGGTCAGTCGCCCGAAACGATGCGCAAGGACCAAGATTTCCCAGTGTCAATCGAAGTTCAATTGCTGGGCGGAAGCGGCAGCGGAGAACGGACGACGGTGAATCTGTGCACCCCCGGAACCAATGTCGTCATGGACGGCAAGCTCGTGACGAGGCACTGTACTAACTCAAACTCCAAAACGTACCACGGTGACCAATGGGTCACGGCCGAAGTCGAGGTACGCGGCAACGAAATCATCAAACACATTATCGATGGCGAAACGGTTTTGAGCTACGACAAGCCACAATTGGATGATCGTGACGAGGACGCGAAGAAGCTCGCCGAAAAGGAAGGAACCAAGTTGCTCGACGGTGGCACCATCTCCCTCCAATCCGAAAGTCATCCTGTTGAATTCCGTAAAGTCGAGCTAAAAAAGTTGCAATGACCATACATCGTCTCTCGACCTTTCGCGCAACGCTCGCCGCGATCGCGTTGATCGCATTGATCGCATCGTCCCAAACAATTTCGGCCGCGCCCAATATCGTATTGATCGTGGCGGACGATCTCGGCGTGGAAGGACTTGGCTGCTACGGCGGCACTAGCTACAAAACGCCGGCGCTCGACCGGTTGGCGCGCGAAGGTCTGCGTTTCACACACGCTTACGCGCAACCGCTCTGCACCAATACGCGTACACAGCTAATGACGGGGCTTTACAATCACCGCAACTGGATTGCCTTTGGTCTGTTGGATCCTCGGGCCAAGACGATCGGCCATTGGATGCGCGAAGCCGGGTACAAAACATGCATCGCCGGTAAATGGCAGTTGCAGAGCTATGACCCGCCCGACTATCCAGGCGCGGAACAGCGGCGCGGCCGCGGGATGCGCGTCGAGGATGCGGGCTTCGACGAATATTGCCTCTGGCACACCGGCCACACCGAATTGAAGGGATCGCGTTACGCCGATCCCGTTCTTTATCAGAACGGCAGTTTCCGCACGGACCTCAAAGGCCGATATGGACCGGACGTCTGGGTCGACTACATCAACGATTTTCTTACACGGCACGTTAATCAACGCTTCTTTGTTTACTACCCCATGGCATTGCCTCATTGGCCTTTCGTGCCAACACCGGATAGCCCTGAATGGCAGGATCCGAGCAAGCGATTCGATGAAGACTTGCGATTCTTCGCCGACATGGCCGAATACACCGATAAGGTCGTGAGCCGGGTCGTGGGAAAGATTGACGAACTGGGATTGAGTGAAAACACATTGGTCATCTTCTATGGCGATAACGGAACACACCTCAAGATCACATCGCAAACTCAGTCCGGGCCGGTCGCTGGTGGCAAAGGGCTGACGACAGACGCCGGCACACGCGTGCCATTGATCGCACGCTGGCCGGGTCACATCAACGCGGGCGTCAGCGACGATTTGGTGGATTCAACGGATTTTCTCCCCACACTCCTCGAAGCGACCGGTCGCCCAATAGCCGAGAGCGACAACCAGCGATTTGACGGTCAGAGCTTTTACCCGCGTCTGTTGGGGCAGCATGTTAGTCCGCGCGAGTGGGTCTTCTGTCACTTCGATCCGCGGCCGGGTTGGGACAAAGATCGCTTTCGCCTATTGCGTTTTGCACGCGACAAACGGTTTAAACTGTATGATGATGGCCGATTGTACGACATAGAGAACGACACACTTGAACAGCAGCCGATCTTAACCGACAACGACACACCGCCAACGCAGGCCGCGCGTGAGCGGTTAGCGGCCGTTTTGACCAAGATGGAACGTCCGTTGCAGTGACGACTGGACGTTAAGCTAAGCGACGTTGTACAAAAACTCCGAAGGGGTGGTTCTGACTCGCCAAACGATGTTGTACAAAAACCCCAACGGGGTGGCCCTATGTCAGCCCAGGGTGGAGCGAACGTGAGCGACAGCGAAACATCGCGAAACCCTGGGTTGATGAATCGGTTGAATACAGAAACCCCAACGGGGTGGCGCTAAGAGATGTGCACCGCGAGAGTTGCGAATCACGAACACCATGAAACAATCGCTCGTCTATTAGCGCCACCCCTTTGGGGTTTCGGACGCTTTAACAACGGTTACCCAGGGTTGCGCGACGTTCGTTTTACTCACGTTGCTCCACCCTGGGCTGACATAGTGCCACTCCTTCGGGGTTTTTTACCACACCGTTTAGTGAGTCCTTGTCGCCCGTTGGGGTTGTCGTAGTGCTGTATTCATGAAAGATGTGGCCGCGATGCAGCGAGTGCCTCCCACCTCAATAACACCACCACGACACCTCGACAACACCTCCGCATCGAGAATCATTTCTTTCAGCGAAAGCAAACCATCATGCACATTCACCCGACAAAAGTTCTCTCCGCATCCCTGTTGCTTGCCTTTGCCATAGCGTCCTTCGCTATGGCACAAGACAACTCGCCCCGTTTTCGCGGCGCCGATGCGACTGGCGTGGCGGAGAATCACGCGAGTCTTCCCGAACAGTGGTCGAAGACCGAAAATGTGCTTTGGAAAGCTTCCGTGCCTGGTTGGGGGTGGTCGTGCCCAGTTGTCTGGGGCAATCGTGTCTTTGTAACCGCTGTTTCCAGCGACGACGACTATGACGCACCCAAAAAAGGTCTTTATCTGGGACGTGGACGAAGCGAACCTCCCGACGCCCTTCATCACTGGAACGTCCATTGTTTCGACCTGGAAACCGGTTCGCAACTTTGGCAGCAACAAGTTCACGAAGGCAGGCCGGAATTCTCAAGGCATCCCAAGAGCACGTACGCATCGGAGACGCCGGCGACGGATGGCGAGCGACTCTTTGTATTGTTTGGCGACCTTGGCTTGTACGCATTTGATTTCCATGGCACGCTCCTTTGGAAACGACCGATCGAAGCCAAGAAAACCTTTTATGACTACGGTGCTGCTGCTTCGCCGATCGTGTACGACGGCCAGGTTATCATGATTTATGACAACCAAGACGATTCATATATCGCCAGTTACGATGCAGAGACTGGCATAGAGAATTGGAAAACCGCTCGCGACGAAAAGAGTACCTGGGCAACGCCCTATGTTTGGCGGAATAGCGAGCGTACCGAGATTATCATCTCGGGGAAGACGGCGATTCGCTCGTACAGCCCGCAAGGGCAGCTCCTGTGGAGCTTCGATGGCGACATGTCAGGCCTGATTATTCCGTCACCGTTTGCCATCGACGACGTGCTCTACGTGACGTCTGGCTATGTCGGTGACAAGCACCGGCCGGTGTATGCCTTCGCTCCGGGAGCCATGGATGAAATCAAGTCTGACGATGAATCGATTCGGTGGTATCTGCCCACGGGCGGCCCATACAACACGTCGCCCATCGTCTATGAAGGCCGCTATTACACCCTGTATGACCGTGGTTTCCTCACCTGCCATGATGCGGAGACTGGCGCGGAAATCTATGGCAAGCAGCGCTTTCCCGGCGGCGCGACGTTCACTTCATCACCGTGGGCATACAACGGCAAGATCTTCTGCCTCAGCGAAGACGGCGAGACGTTTGTCGTTGAGGCCGGAGATGAGTTCAACGTATTGCATCAAAACGACCTGGAAGATCTTTGCCTCGCCACACCAGCCACGGCGCAAGGTAAACTATTGATTCGCACCGCGTCCGAGCTTTATTGTATTGTGAAGCAGTAGTTCGACTGTTTGAGTTCGTGACTAAGACCCCCGTGAGCTTGCCTCATGGGTGAATCAGGTTGATAGCTACCACAGACGATCTTAACCACTCCACGCCCTTTCCCCCGTCTCGCCGCCGGAGGCGGCGAGACGGGGGAAAGGGGTGAGTGCGGTAACAATTATGGTAGCTATCAAC
>CBDUAB010000363.1:0-4998 GCA_965365045.1 uncultured Planctomycetales bacterium | reverse complement strand
AGTGGGCGCGGTTCACGCAGTCCGCGAAATTGCGTGCGGCGTCAGTGACGGTGATCGTCGTTTCTCTCATAGAATAAGATTATATGATAATCGGCGGAATGTCAAGCCAACAGGATGCCTTTGAGCATAACAAGCTCCAGCCTCCCGCCGGAAAGTGCTCTTGGGAGCGGCTTCGTCTTGCACAAGCAATTGGGAAAGTACGAACTCATTCGCAAGCTCGGACGTCGGCCAATGATGGACAGCGTTACCGGCAAGAATCTGCTTGCGATGTTCGTTCCACACGGTTAACCTTGGGTCGGTGACGTTTGATGCGCACTGATCTCCGCGCCGTTCCATCGCGGCTGCAACACTCATAGTCTCACCTGCCGCGAAGCGCGTGTCACACGCCATTTTGGAGTAAATACATGCGGTCCATTCTCAACCGACACCAACCGAGTCGGATGCGACTCTGTTCTCTTTTGTCCAAACGAAGCAGCGGTCGTTCATCACGCCCGCGGATGCTCAAGTCACTGCGCCTGGAGCCACTTGAGTCGCGTGTGGTGTTGGACGCGCGGATGTTGATCAGCGAGCTGGTGGCGAGCAATGTCCACGGCCTGCGCGATGACGACAACGACCGCTCGGATTGGCTGGAGTTAACCAACGCCGGCGATGCGACCGCCAATCTGGATGGATGGTATCTGACCGACGACGCGAACGACTTGAACAAGTGGCGACTCCCTGAGGTGACGCTTGACCCTGGCCAGTTCATGGTGGTCTTCGCTTCGGGCAAGAACCGAACCGAGCCGACCAACCCGCTGCATACGAACTTTCGGATGGACGTCGATGGTGAGTACGTGGCATTGGTCGAACCGGACGGAACGACCGTCGCATTTCAACATAGTCCGGGCTATCCGGCGCTTACGGCTGACGTTGCCTTTGGAATCACGCAGTCCAACGTTGACGCGATCGCCATCGCGGAAGACGCGGCGGCAACGGTTCTTGTTCCCAACACCGAAAACGGCGGCGACCAGTTGGGGACGACGTGGACGGAGGTTGGTTTCGACGATACCGGTTGGATCAACGGGACGACGGGCGTCGGCTTCGAACGCTTCGCTAGCGGCTTCGAAGACCTGCTCCGCATCGACGTGATGGACCAAATGTTCGGAAACACCGCGTCGGCCTTTATCCGTATTCCATTCACCATCGAAAACCCAAATCTGGTGCACACCCTGTTATTGCGAATGAAATACGACGACGGCTTTGTCGCCTATGTTAATGGTGTGGAATCAGCCAGCCGCAACGCACCAGAGTCGCTGGCTTTTGACTCGTTGGCGACGGCGTCTCATAGAAACGAAGACGCCGTCGTGTTCGAGGATATTGACATTTCGTCGATCATCGATCACCTGCAAGCGGGTGAGAACGTGCTGGCCATTCACGGACTGAACCTCCGCGACGACAGCGACGACTTCCTCATCCTCCCGGAGCTAAGAACTGGGCTTCCAGGCGAAATCTCGTCGATGGAGGGACGAGTCATCGAAGAACCGACACCAGGGAAACCCAATGGCAACGTGACCTTTGCTGGTTTGATGTCGCCCATGTCCCTTAGCCACGAACGGGGCTTCTACAACGAGCCGTTCGATATGACGTTATCGAACCAGACACCCGGCGCCACGATCGTTTATACGACCGACGGCAGCGTGCCAACGCTCGACAACGGCATGCGAGTGCCGCCTGCCACGCCTGATGAGTTGCCTTCGGTCACGATCAACATTGCCAGTCCGACCGTGCTACGAGTCACGGCCTTGAAAGAGGATTTTCTGACGACCGAAGTACAGACACAGACCTATATGTTCATTGATCAAGTTCGATCGCAGGACTTCCAAGCGACGCTCGATGCCGGGTTTCCACCGCAATGGGGATCGAGTCTTGGGCCGGACTACGGGCTGGACTCCAAGATCATCGGTCCGAACGATCTGTTCGACGGAAAATTCGCGACTCAACTGGAGGACTCACTGGCGGCCGTGCCAGCGATTTCGATCGTTACCGACTTCGACAACCTGTTTGGTCCGGAAGGAATCCTCGACAACCCCACGCGCGGCGGCATCGACTGGGAACGTCCCACCTCGATGGAATTGATCAACCCCGATGGCACGCCCGGTTTTCAGATTGACGCCGGCATACGCGTCCAAGGTGACGCGTCGCGTCAGGATAGCAATGCGCTGAAAAAATCGTTGCGCTTTGTATTCCGTCTCAAGTATGGTGAACCGACGCTGGAGTATCCGATCTTTGGTCCCGATGCGGCGACGAAGTTCAACACAATTCGGCTGCGTGCAAACTACAACGACGGTTCGGTGCACACGCCGCGTTCGACTCAACAAATTCGAGACGAATGGATGCGACGCACGTTGCTGGAAATGGGACGACCCAATGCACACGGCACTTTCATGCATGTGTACCTCAATGGGTTTTATTGGGGAATGTACAACGTCGTCGAACGACCGGACGGAGCGTTTTCGGAGACGTACTTCGGTGGCGACAAGGACAACTGGGATTCGATCTCCGCGAGCCGGGCAATTAACGGGACCGACACCGCGTGGAGGGAGTTGGATCGAATGACGGCAACCGTGCGTCAGGCGGAGAACCAACAAGAAAGCAACGCGGCCTATCAAGCGGTGTTGGGCAACAACCCCGACGGAACGAACAACCCCGAGTTGGAGACCTTGCTCGACGTCGACAATTACATCGACTACTTGATCATCAACTTCTACGGTGGCAACGGCGACTGGCCCGGTCGCAACTACATCGCCGGTCGAGAACGAGGGCCCGACAGCACGGGCTTTAAGTTCTTTTCATGGGATGCCGAAAAGGTGTTGGGCCACGAGGAAGGCGCGACCGTCAATGCCAACAAGGTGAACGCAAACTCGGACGTCGCTCGGTTCTATTCCAACTTGAGAGGGAACGATGAGTTCCGACTCCGGTTTGCCGACCGCGTGCATCAACACTTCGCCAACGGAGGCGCGCTGTTTGTCGATCCCGACATACCTGATTGGGACCCGGAACATCCGGAACGTAACGTGCCGGCGGCGCGCTATGACGAACTGGCTGCGCTGATCGAGTTGCCGCTGGTCGCCGAACTGGCGCGATGGGGAGATACGGATCGACGCGACGCTGACACGCTGCCAGGCGGAGTTCACCGGCTGATTACACCAGACGATTGGGCCGCGTTCCGCGACGGTCTGTTCGATCGCTACTTCCCGCAACGGTCCGCGATCGTTTGGGATCAGTTCCGTACAGCAGGCCTCTACCCCACGGTCGGTGGCGCTGAGTTTCAAGTCAATGGGCAAGATCAACATGGCGGCTCGATCGTCGCCGGTGATACGCTGTCAATGACCGCGACCGCCTCGATCGTGACGACCGACACGACGTTGGTGGAAACCGACTCCGCCGTGAAAGCGTTTGTGCCCACGGACGATTCTCTTGAAACCGGTGTGGGACCACGTTGGTATGACACCGATTTTGATCCCGCCGGTTGGATCACGGGCACCAGCGGCGTTGGCTTTGGCGCTGACTACGGCGGGCTCATTGGCACCGACGTGCAAGATGCTTGGAACGCGGCTGGCACGACAAGTCTCTATACACGTTTTGATTTCGATCTGGATGCGGGCTTTAACATTGACGAAGTCGAACGCCTAAGTCTCAATACGAAGTTCGACGACGGATACGCGGTGTACTTGAACGGTCATCTTGTCGCCAGCAGCAATGCACCTTCGCCGACCGAATGGAATTCGCGGGCAACAGGCAAGCGACTAAATTTTCTCAACACGCTCCCGAATGTCGTCGAGACAAAGGACCTCTCGGATTCGATTGGCTTTCTTCAGCCAGGCGCAAACGTGTTGGCGATCCACGTGCTCAACAACGCGACGGACATGAGCGATATCCTAATCCGCCCAGAACTGATCCTCAGCGACGACGTCAGCCTGCGGGCGCCGATCGTCTATACCTTGGACGGAAGCGATCCGAGAGAATTGGGCGGAGCCTTGGTGGGAGTCACGTACGACGGTGCGATTCCACTGACGGATACGACGGTAGTCAGCGCGAGGGCTTTGTTCAATGGCCAGTGGAGCGCGCTGAATCGCGCAACGTTTGTTGTCAATCCCGTTGGCCAGGGCGATCTGGTCATGAGCGAGATCAGCTACAACCCCGCGCCGCCAACCGCTGCTGAGCTATCAGTCATCGGGACGCTGGACAATGATGACTTTGAGTTTATCGAAGTGTTCAATCGTGGTGATAGCACCGTGGAGTTATTGGGTGCCAAGTTCACCAGCGGCGTGGATTTTGAGTTTCCGGCCTATGAATTGGCGGCCGGCGCGCGGGCGGTAGTCGTTCAAGATGTGGAGGCCTTTGAACTCCGCTACGGCAACGACGTAAATGTTATTGGTGAATTCGCTAACGGCCGGTTATCCAACAGCGGTGAGCGGCTGCAACTGGTCAATGCGATGGAAACGACCGTTTTGGAGTTTACTTATCGTGACAGTGACCCTTGGCCCGACCGGGCCGATGGAGCAGGCGGTACGCTGGAGCTGATCGATTCGGCAACCGACCTGGCGAGACTTGGCAAATATTACTCGTGGCGTGGCAGCACGGAATTCGGCGGTTCACCGGGCACTTCGGGAAGTGATCCCATTGGCGTCGTGATCAACGAAGTGCTCACCAACACGGATGGGTTGCCGGGCCGGTCGGATTCCATCGAGCTATTGAACACGACGGCCGACTCCATCGACATTGGCGGCTGGTATCTCAGCGATGCTGCTGGTGATTTACGGAAGTTCGAGATCCCCGCTGGCACGATACTGGGGCCGGGCGAATACGTGGTCTTTGACGAAAACCAGTTCAATCCCGATCCCGACAATCCCGGTGAAAATGACTTTGCCTTGAGCGGCATCGACGGTGACGATGCGTGGCTGGTGGTTCCCGACGGAAACGGGGGCGTGCAGTCGTTCGTGGACGATGTGCACTTCG
>CBDUAB010000362.1:0-5008 GCA_965365045.1 uncultured Planctomycetales bacterium | reverse complement strand
CGCGCGACGACCGACCTGTCACTATCAAGGAGTGAACCTCGTTGTGGGACGCGACGTAGCTAAGAAAGCAGCCAATCCGACGGTGATCGGTTTGCTCCAACGCCGCCATTTGCTGATTGGATGGTTGGGCCTGTTGGTCTTTCTGACACTAGGCGTCGTCCTGGAGGCTCTCCATGGTTTCAAAGCGGGCTTTTATCTCGATGCGCACAACTCGGCTCGGCGCTTGATGTGGACTCTCTGTCACGCACATGGAACGCTCTTCTCACTCGTTCACATTGCCTTTGCCTGTTCACTTGGATTGCTCGAAAGTGTGCCTTGGAGATCGGCGCGATTGGTTTCCTGGTGTCTGATCGGCGCGATTATCGTAATGCCACTCGGGTTCTTTCTCGGTGGATTCCAGGTCTACGGCGGGGATCCCGGAATCGGCGTCTTGATTGTCCCGATTGGTGCGTTGATGTTGCTGTGCGGCGTGGCGACGTTCTCGATGATACTTGCTCGAAGATCCGGATAAGACAAAATCACATAGTCGTCCGCGGGTTCGATCTCGTGTGTTGACCGCTTGCCATCGGGCCAGCGAACGTTCACATCAAGGCGTTCTCGCACGGTACCTCGGCCGAAAAAGAGAACCGGGGAGGATTGCGATAGATAGCCAGAACCGGCGTAGACTTCGGCAGTCTGCTGGTTTCCGTCCTCATGCGTGACTGTCACTCGCGCACCGACCGCGGTCGGATTTCCCGGTTTCCCGACCAGACGAATTCCCAGCGAACTCCGAATTTTCCTGCCTCCATTTCGCAGCAATCTCGTAGGCTGGTCGTTGTGAGTAATTGCGATGTCAGGCCACCCATCCTGATCCAGGTCCGTGATGGCAAGCCCTTTAGCATCACCAGGCACTAAGAGACCACTCTCGATCGGACTGACGGGCAACAGATTTCCGTCACCGTCACCTTTGAGCAGAACACTTAAACCGCCGTCCATGCGCCCTGTCTCCGGTTGCGGCGAAAAGAAGTTCTGCACGACGTAAACGTCATTGGCACCATCACCGTCGAAGTCCGTGATCGCAACGCCGAAGCCGGGAGCCGCCTGGACAACCACCGGTAGTGGCGTGACATTAAATCGCCCGTCACCGAGGTTAATCAACACGACACTATCCAAATGATTCGCTTCCATGCGAAGTGCGTTGGCCAGGCGTTGCGCGGAATACACGGCATTCAAATCAGCAGCGGCAAACGCGCTGAATGTGGGGAACTTCGTGGCAAGTGACGGTATCGCACTGGTGCTGCAACTACGCCCGCGGCCGGGAAACAGTTGGTCCTCCTCAAACGACGCTTCTACCAGTCGATTCTTACCTTGTCCGTCAAAGTCGCCGTAGTAAAGCAACGTCGGATGTTCGGTGTCGGCATGATATTTTGTATTTCGTCCCACATTTGTCACCGCATAGTCGATGTCGCCGTCACCGTCCAAATCGCCGCCAGCTATGGCATTCCACCATCCCAGATGGTCCGCCAGTCCAGCTTCACGCGTTTGTTCCACGAGCTGGCCCCCCGTATTGTGAAATAGTCGTACCGGTCCCCACTCGATGGTCACCAACAGATCGGGGCGACCGTCGTCATCGGCGTCCGACCAAATCGCCCCGGTGACCAATCCTGCCTTCCGCAACCCCGGCGCAACGCGATCGGTGACCTCGACGAACTTGCCTTGATCGTTGCGCAGCAAGGCACTGTGGGGCGATAGCGGGTATTTTCCGGGCACAACGCGGCCACCCACGAAAAGGTCCAAGTCGCCATCCTGGTCAAAGTCGGCGGCTGCTGCGACGCCGCTACTTTCTCGTAAGTCGGGCAGCGTGCCGCTGGGCGCTTTGCGGAACCGCGCCTGGCCGTCATTGAGGTACAGACGGTCACTAAGCAACGGGTCCCCACGTTGGAACTCGACACTTCCCGATGTTACAAAAAGGTCCAAATCACCGTCTTGGTCCGCATCGAACCACAAAGGCGCCATATCCTCGTGCTCAGCATCGTCCTGCCAGGGTCCCGATCTGGGTATCAACGACCTGCCACCGTCCGCATTGAGGTACAGCTGGCCGCTCTGCCCCGCGGCGCCGCCGAGGAACAAATCATCGTTGCCATCTCCGTCCGCGTCGCCCCACGCCAATCCAGCGCCCAACCTCGACAGCCTGTACGGGAGAAGAGGTTGAACGGCGAAGTCATCGAATGTCCGTTCTATGTGGCGAAATTCTAGCTTGACGTCGGCCGTCACGTCGTCGAACAAAGGCGTCGCGTCGTGAAACAAAGGCCTCACCGTGCCCTCGCGGCGGTGCGAGGGAGTAACGGAATGCCGTGGTTCTGAAATGACATAGATGCGGTCGGCAGCCAAAGCATCAAACTCTTGCACATGGCCGCTAGGCCACTGAAGGGTTAGCTTTTGGATGTTCGTCTCCTCACCCAGCCCGAAATGCAACGCCGCCTCTTCGCCCGACATATAGCCGCGCGCCAGCGAAAGACGCTTGACCTGCATCCCAGAATCGGTTTCGATTTTTGCCACCGCGCCGATTCCAAAACGGTTGCTGCAAGTTCCCCGCAGCCGCAGCTGAACAGAGTGCCCCTGATCTCCTTGGTTTCGATAGATGCTGACGGGTTGGTTGTAGTTGTTCACGACGAGATCTTGATCACCGTCCTGGTCGAGGTCCGCAAAAACCGCACTGCAGCTGATGCCAACGTCCCCTAAACCCCATTGGCTGCTGATGTCTTCGAATTGCAGCTCGCCCCTATTTCGAAAGGCGATGTTCGCTTCCTTGAGTGGCTCGCTCTCGCGCAGCAGCGCGCCCATCACCAACCGGTTTCCCTGGGCGCCCGCGGCGGAGCCCTTTTGGCGCAGGTCGGAGTCCATCGTATTACGGATCATTCCGTTGGTGAAATACACGTCGGTCCGTCCATCATTGTCCATGTCGCAGAACTTCACCGCCCACGTCCAGTCCGTGCTGTTCAAGCCAGTTAAGTAAGCGACCTCCATGAACCGGTCGGTGCCCGTGTTGAGATAAACAGCGTTACGCATGTACTGCCGGGGCTCCGCCGACTCCAGAAACCATTGCTGTTCAGACATGCTGCCCATGTTCAGTTTTTGCTTAAAATGAGTCGTTGCCGACATATCGGCCGCCAGCAGATCGAACCAGCCATCGTTGTTGATATCCGCGAAATCCGCGCCCATTGAAAACCAAGGTGTGTGCGGCAACATGGCTTGTGCGACCTCGGTAAAAGTGCCGTCGCCATCGTTCCGGTACAGTTGATCTGGATCAAAAAAATCGTTCGATACATACAGGTCCGGCCACCCGTCGGCGTTGAAGTCCCACCATGTGGCCGAGTGTCCGCGAAAGCAACCGTCGATGCCGGCATCGCGCGAAACGTCGCTAAAGGTACCGTTTCCATCGTTGCGAAAAAGGTGATCGTGTTGCCCCGCCGGGACGGCAAAGAACTGCGATTTCCCGGCGGCGTCTTGACGCTCCGTAAAGTACATGATTTCTTCGACTTCTGGTGGAACCAGTGGACGGCCCGCGACTTTCTTGATCTTACGCTGGGCCGTTTGCATCGCCGCGGTGGAAATAAAGAGTCGATTCGTCAGCAAATAGAGGTCCAGATCGCCATCGCGGTCAAAATCGCTGAAAGACGCCATCACGCTGGAACCGTGAAAATCGAGCCCATACGATTTGGCGGCTTCCACGAACGTCTGATCGCCTTGATTGATGTATAGCAGGTTCGGCGCGTCATACTTGCAAAGATACAGATCCAGATCACCGTCATTGTCAATGTCGGCGAAAGCGGCTCCCGCACAGGTTCCGTCGCCGCCGTCGACACCCGCCACCTCGGTGACATCCTCGAACCGAAAGTCGCCAACTTGGCGAAAAAGCTTGTTACGGCTCGCTCTGCCGACCAAATAGATGTCTGCTCGGCCATCGTTGTCGTAGTCACCAACACAGGGGCCAGAGCCGATCGAGCCATTCAAGACAGTACGAAAATCTTCGGACCATATCGTGTCGTCGTTCAAGGCATTTGTGAAGTCAACGCCTGTCTCGTTCGCCGTCAGACGCTCGAACAGCGGTCCCTCGCGGCCAACACGTTGGCGTAGCGCGAGAGACTCAAGACCGGAAGTTTGTTGACTCGAGTGTGCGGCGTGCTCAACACTGCGAGGTTGCCGATCCGCGGGATGGAAGGCACGCCAAAGCATCAGCCCTAACGCAGGTAAAGCAATCGCAGCAATTACGCTGAGGCATAGTCTGCGTGGTTGATTGGTTAGCATTTGGGAGCCTTGTCTGTCGAACAGCGCCACAGTGCGCAAACGGCTGGTCATATTGTAAACGTACTGATCTCGGACCGACTTCGCCACCTCCGAGCTTGCCTCGGTGGAGCGCTGCTCACAACCAGACCGTTCGCCCACAGACTCCGCCACCTCCGAGCTCGTCTCGGTGGAGCGCTGCTCACAACCAGACCCGTTCGCCCCCGCACTCCGCCACCTCCGAGCTCGCCTCGGTGGAGCGCTGCTCACAACCAGACCGTTCGCCCACAGACTCCGCCACCTCCGAGCTCGTCTCGGTGGAGCGCTGCTCACAACCAGACCCGTTCGCCCCCGCACTCCGCCACCTCCGAGCTCGCCTCGGTGGAGCGCTGCTTACAACCAGACCCGTCCAATCTCCGTTCGACAAACTCACGCGATGGCAACCTAGACGAGCAACGGCATGTATAGTATACAGGCGTATATTATACCACGAGGAGCCGTAAGTGATAACCAATCCACAACCCGTTTACAAGAAAGAAAACTGTTCGTTTTCCTATCCCTTGCAATGGGTGCTGTCCGCGTTCTGGCGCACGCCTGCCGGCGATGACGACTGGCTAGAAGACCTTGGTGTTGCCACCGAACCAGATGGAATACGAATTCTGGGCCATCGTTTCGCAGAGCCCGGTACAAGTCAGTTCACCATCAGCACCGAGCCACACGTTTCTCCGAGTCTAATTGTTCAGCG
>CBDUAB010000361.1:0-5013 GCA_965365045.1 uncultured Planctomycetales bacterium | reverse complement strand
CAGAATATGTTCGCCCGCCGCCACCGTGACACCCGTCGGGAAGTCGAACGTGACTCCGTTGGTGAATCGCCACGTGTTCGCCGGATTCGACGGATCGTACAAGTTGACTGCCGCGGCGCCACGGTTGTAAAGCTCGATGTATTCATCCACGCCGAGGGCCGGATGGTACATGATCTCGTTAAGTACCAGCTCGGGCACCACTGGCGGTGCGTTCGCCGTGCCTTGAGTGGGCGCCGTCGTGGCCACAAGATCTTTGTAGAACGCGCTGTTTTCTAAACGTCCGAAACTGACTTCTTGGTCCGCTCCGGCAAAGTCAACCATCACGCGGTAGCTACCCGGTCCGCCAGTTGTCGGATCAAGTGACGAGACGTGCGCTTCCTCGCCCAGTTCGCTGAAACCAAACAGGATGTTCGCACCGGGATCCGCGGCATTGCCAAAATGGCTGGTGCTGGTGAAAACCAAGTACTGACCAGGGTTGATAATCGTTCCCGAGGCAATTTGGTATTTCGTCAAATCGCTCGCGCTGTCGCTGACGAACCAGCCGCCGATGTCGATGGGGCTTCCCGTCGTATTAACCAGCTCGATCCAATCTCCATTTGCGGAGTCGGTGTGGGTCAACAATTCGTTGATGACGACGGAACCGGGCGCCAGCGCGTCGTCATCGGTGCCAGGTGAACCGTTGTAAACGGCGCTTGGCCGCCAACCTTCTTGCTTATCCCAAGTACCGACGCTGGCATTCTCGTCGAGAATTGTCAACGAAAAACCACCTCCGTCGGTGTTGGGAAACCAGACATCGTTGTAGTCGAAATCGTGGAAGACTTGCCCTAACGCGGACTCCAGTCGAATCTGTTCGCCGCTGTTTCTGAGCGCCGTGTCATTGGCAAACTCACCGGCCACGGAAATGCTCGTGCCGTAACGCGACTGAAATGCGGCCAGATCGCGTACTACGACCACATGCTGCTCTGGGCTGATCGTGGTGATGTCAGACGTGGCAAAATCGAACTCAATGCCGTCGGTGAAACTGAGATTGATTACGTCGATCGGATCCGTGCCAACGTTCTTCAGCTCGATATACTCGAAGCGGTCGTTGTCCACGTTTAATTCGCCATTGGCAACATCGGCCGGAGCAGGATTGTACATGATCTCGGTGATGCGCAGTGGTGGTGGCGTGTCCAGTATAAAAATAGCATCGGTAACCGCGCTCCAGTCGCCGCCCGACAACACGCGTGCTCGAATCCGCACTGCTTCGTTCAATGGGATACTGCCGGCATACGCCTGAGCGTCTGGCGAAATCCCACCGTAGAGCGCTCGCGGGTCGCTGCCGTCCGTTGTGTAGTAGATCGTACCGCTGGAAGCGGAGAGCGTGAGAGAATCGCCTTGCTGAATCGTTCCGCCATGTTGGGCGACGCCGTTTACGTTCAGCCCTGGAGCCGCGATGTCGGGATACAGCCCTGCATTTTTGAGCTGTTGGAGCACGATGCTGCTTCGCTGCGGCAAGTACGTATTGAGCACGTAGTCGCGTTCGCTTGTCCAATCCTGTGGCGTGAACGGCGAGGCCGACACCACGTCACCCCAACGGGCGGACTCGGCGACCACCGCCGCTTCGATCTGATCGACCAACGACCGGTAAAGCGCATCCGTGGCCGCGGGCGTAAGAACGCCGTCATTGAACATGTGTTGGTGGATGTGGTCGGCGAATCGCAGCCGGAACTCAGCGTTGTTGCGCAGATAGGTGTATGGCTTGAGCAAATGGTTATTGGTTGTCGTGTCATTCACCGCGTTGTCGTTCAAACCGGATCGCATATCGACGATCCACTCCGCATCCCACGAATACGACTTGAACCCGCTACTTTCAGGACCGCGCAGCCGGCCGGCGTACCAGTTGTGGGTAACCCAATCGTTGTTACCTCCGAAGAAATTCACCAGCAGATAAGTAATGTAGTTGTCGATGTCCAGATAGTCTTCGAAGCCAGGATTGTTCGTCCCATCGAGATTGTTTCCTTGGACGCGTTGGTACTCGGTATTGCTACCAAGACCGCTCGCCATGTTCATCAGCGTATTCCAAGCGGCTGTCTGACTTTCGCCCGTCGGGTTGCCTGAGTTGATACCGTCCCAATTCTCTTTTTCACCACCTGAATACGTCGCCGAGAAAGCTGTATCAGGCCGTTCCACCGGGTTGTAGAGCCCCCAATACAGACCGTTTATGTACAAGTGCACGAAGTCGCCGTGCCTGCCGGGTTCACCCATGGCCAGTTGCAGACGACCCGCAAACTCATCGCGAACGAACTGCGATTCGTTGCCGCCCCACACCCAGGCATCGTTGAAGTTAGAGCGCAAAATGATCGTGTCAAAGCGATCGGTCGCCTCGTCCCCAAACAGTGGAAAGCGTAACTTTGTCGCACCGTATTGGCCTTTGAACAAAAACCGGAACGAGTGTTTCTTGTACTGGCCGTTGCGACCGACACCGCCGTACATCCGAATGCCCGCGTTTACCTGAAAATCGTCGCTGCCATTCGGCTCGAAGTATTCCAGTGACGCCGCCCGTTCCCAGGCAACACCTTGGCTGGTGGAGTTGGAATAGATACCACCGGAACCGAACAAGTCATCCACGTCCATGGTGATCGACATGACGGGCAGTGACTTGAGGTCATCGCCGAGCGTCGCCGCGTAGGCGGGGTTGTTGGTGATATCGGGATCCATTCCGTAATCAGCACTTGTGCCACCCCAGCTCGTGGGAAAGCCGGCCGGGCTGTTTGATTGGCCGATGACGTCATCGACAAAGACATACGTCTGTGTGTCCACGTTGGTGGATTGGAAACCGGGCTTGAAAGCGGCGGCCCGCAGTGCCGTCGTCGTCGAGATATCGATCGGTCCACTGTAGACGCTGCCTTGAGTTTCGGTCGGCTCACTGCCGTCCGTCGTGTAACGGATTGTGGCGCCAACCGTGTCGCTGGTGATTTCGACTTGCAATGGTGCATCGTAAAACCCGCGGTCAACGCTGAACTTGGTGTCCGCCACGATGCCAAACGATGCCGTTGAATTGATAGTGCCGGGTGTCGGATCGGCAAAGTACAGCGGATCGCTGGCCAACACGCCGCCGCCGACAAGCTCCGGCGAAATCAGAAACGTGTCATCGGACGCCGTCACGTTGAGCCCATGAATGGACAGCACGTTCAAGCCGTCAGTCAACAGACCGAGCGATCCGCTCAGGTTGATAACTTCGGCGACGAGCGTATCTTCCTGCGAACGCGCGGCGATTGCCGAAGAGTTCCAGGAAACACCGGCGGGCGCATTGCGGCGGACAATTTCGGAGCCGTTTAGGTAAGCCACGAACCCGTCGTTATATTTCATTTGCAGCGACAGCGAATCGAGTTCCGCGGCGTCCGTGACCGTGAACGGCACGCGCAGATACGCCGACGAATTGACGCCGAGCATCGTCGCCTGGATATCGGTCCTCACGATGGAGCTTCCCCCGCCGCCGCCGTCGGGAGAAGTGAACACTTCGAGCCCGCCACTACTCGTATCGCCGACGAGGTCAAAATTCGTGCTGTTCCACGAGCCGTAGCTACCCTGGGCAGCGTACATCTCGACTTCGGCGCCACCGCCGCGCTCGTACATGACCAGACGCAAGTCATACGGCCCAGCCTGCGTAATATTGAACGTACTCAATGTGTCGCCGGGCGCTCTCGGGTTGGGAAACGACATGCTGAAGGAATTAGTCCCATTGTCCAGATCCAAGCTGAACCCATCGTCGCTATTGACGCCGAACGTCCATTGTCCGGCCGCGGGAATGATGACGGTCCCGGTCGCCTCGATAACGAAATCATCCACGTCATTGCCGATAGCCAGTGTTGGAAACGGAGCATCTCCGCTGTAGTGGGCACCGCTGTTGGTGTTGAGGTAGTTGATAACCGGCGCGATTTCGGTGGCCGTGTTGGATTGCCGTGAAGTATTGGCGATGACGCTTTCGGCGTCCCCCAAGCTGCCCACGGAGATGTTCGCTTTGTAGTAGTCAACGGTGAGGCCGGAGACCGAAAGACCGAAGCCCACGCCCGTTGCGCCGTCAATCCAGCTTTCTTCGTCCACGGTGAAAAACGGATCGGTCCAGGTCATCCCCAATGAATCGTCCTGGGGAACGTGCACTTCAACCGGCGCGCCTGCGCTGATGAATCGGAATCCGTCAAAGATCACGCCGTAGGACAGATCCGGTTCTTGTTGTGGGTAGGCCGGTGCATAGGCGTGGGCCGGCGTCAGATCGGGTTGCACCAAGGCCAGGTATTCGCCGCTCGCTGCCAGGTTGAAATTCGTGTGCAGCTCGGAGATCGGGTTGGTACGATCTTTGCCCGACGCAAACACGACCTGGAATTCGCCCGGATCGAGGCTGAGCGTGGAAAACGTCCACTTGTCGAGTTCCGTCGCATCGTCCGTCAAGTGCCAACCGGTCAGATCGACAGCCGTCTCGGTAGGATTATGAATCTCGATCCAGTCGCTGAATTCACCGTCTTCGTCGGCCAATGTGCTGTCGTTGACCGCCATGAACTCACTGATCAGCGGACCAGTCGCGAGCAAGCGGCGATCTTCGAGCGCTTCGTGAGTTAATTGTTTGGTGGGTCGGCGTTTGCCGGTTACCGTGCGTGAAGGTTTTCTCAACAAGCCGCGAAATCGCCGTAACATATGTTCTCATCAGTGTTATCAAAGGATTTTGCCCACTCGAATGCTGTATCTTCTATCATACATGAACAACGGCGGAACTGTCTAAGCTGGACCCTGTTTTAATCTTACGGAGAACCACGCAAAAAGCGGGAAACGGTTTTACGAGACCGCCGACTTGGTGATGGAGGTCATCAGCGATGACGCCGAAAGTCGCAAACGCGATCTTGAGATAAATCCGATCGATTACGCCCGGGGTGGAATTCCGGAGTACTGGATCGTCGACCCGATCGAAAAGCAGATTACAGTACTCGCGCTCGAAGGCGATCACTACGTTCAGCATGGCAAATTCGCGCCGGGCCA
>CBDUAB010000360.1:0-5040 GCA_965365045.1 uncultured Planctomycetales bacterium | reverse complement strand
CGATCGCAGCCCGACACTCGCCCGCATGGCGGAGCGTTTGAGTAAACATGTGTGAACTGAATCCGGGTGGGTCTTCGAGAAGAATACCTAAGGACTAATGCCTAATGTCTAGGCAATGACGAATGTCGAATGCCTAATGTGTGTCATAACCGACAACAGGGGGATCCGAGCTACATCGTCGGCATCCTCGTGTTTCCTCGAAAATTTACAATGCTTATTCGTCATTACTTAGACATTAGTCATTCACAACACGTGTCGCAGAATCGGGATCGTTCAGTCCACTCGCCAGCGCAACCAACGTCCTCACAAACGCACCCGTGCCGCCGCCGGCAATCCACGGCTTTGGCTTGTCCATAAACGCCGGACCGGCTATATCGATGTGGACCCACGGTTTGTTATCCACAAATTCTTCCAACAATTTGGCGGCCGTCATGGCGCCGCCCCAGCGGCCTTCGCCCACGTTTTTGATATCAGCAACTTCGCTGCGAATCTGTTCGCCAAACTCAGCAAACATCGGCAGTTGCCAAGCTTGCTCGCCGCAGCCCGCCGCCGCTTTGATCACTTGCTCGCACCAATCTTGATTGTTCGTCATCAGTCCGGCCACATCCAAGCCCAATGCGACACAACAGGCACCCGTTAAGGTGGCAAGGTCAACAATCTGGTCGGCGCCTTGATCGACAGCCACCGATAGGGCATCCGCCAAGACCAAGCGGCCTTCCGCGTCCGTGTTGTGTACTTCGATCGTTTTTCCAGCCCGCGAAGTCAACACGTCGCCCAATTTGTACGCGTCCCGACTGGGCATGTTCTCAACTAAACCCATTAAACCGATGACGTTGACTGGCAGCTTCAATTCGGCAATCGCCTGCATCGCACCCAGCACGGTCGCCGCGCCGGCCATATCACACTTCATCGTCAACATGCCGTCGCTTGGTTTCAAAGACAGGCCACCCGAATCAAACGTCACACCTTTGCCAACCAGTGCCAATGTAGGCGCATCCGATGCCGCACCCTGATGTCGCAAGATCACCAATCGCGGCGGTCGGGACGAACCACGGGCAACGGCCAATAACGCACCGCATTTCTCTTTTTCAAGTTCGTCTTCAGCCCAGATTTCCGCCTGCATGCCAGAACCTCGAGCAACCTCTTCGGCCGCGGCTGCAAACGACTCGGGATAAACGTCTTGGGGTGCACCGTTGACAAGGCCACGGGTCAAATTTACTGCTCGGCCAAGGATCGCTCCTCGTTCGATACCTTTCGCGGACGCTTGAATCCATTGAACTTCGTCGAACGGGTTTTGTTTCTTTTCCGAGCGGTAAAGATCCTGACCTTGGCAGCCAACGCTGGCTCCAACAACAGCGCTGGCAAGAAGCTCGTCCGGCCACGCCGCATCAAATGCGAACGCCACACGGGGCCGCTTCTTTTTGGACAACTCTCGAGCGGCGGAACCGGCAGCTTGGAATACCACATCTGGTCCCAAGTCAGCGGGACTTCCAAGCCCAACGATCAGGACCAAGCGAGCCTGTACAGCGGGCAGCGAATACAGTGTAATCAGTTCATTACGCTTGCCAGTAAACTCCTCGGTTTCCCGTAGCCGGGTAATCAAACCGTCGGAAATCCGATCTAGCTCGGTGGCCACGTCGCTCAGCTTATCCCCCTCATGCACGCCAATTACCAGGGCATCGGCCTGAATTTTCGTCAACGTTTGTTCCGAAACGACGTGTTTCATCGAAGAATCCTTTGCTGTTACGTCAAAAAGGCTAAAACTATGGCGGCATTCTACTCATTCCGTAGCGGCTTGGGATCGCCCCGTTTGCCACCTCAAGTGGTACAACGCCACTTTGTGTCATCCTGAAGGAGTGTTTTCGCCCAATGACGTATCGCAGCATGCGACAGTGTGTGGACGACCTGCAGCAAGCCGGGCATCTTGTACGGCTGGATGACGAAGTCGATCCACAGCTCGAGGTTGCCGAGATTCATCGGCGCGTATATGCGGCAGGTGGCCCGGCGATTTATTTTGCTCGCGTCAAGGATTGTCGCTTCCCGATGGTCTCGAATCTGTTTGGCACGATGGACCGCGTACGTTACATCTTTCGGCACCAGTTGGAACACGTGCGTCGGCTGATCGCAATCAAGTCGGATCCGTCGTCGCTGCGCAAGTCGCCCTTTAACAACCTGCGGTCCGGACTCACCGCCCGATTTATGTTGCCCAAACGCTGCCGTAGTGGCGCCGTACTGCAAAACACAACAACCGTCGACCGACTGCCTCAATTGAAGTGTTGGCCCAAAGACGGCGGCGCGTTCATTACTTTACCGATCGTCTATACCGAAAACGTGACCAAGCCAGGATTGAGCAACTCAAATCTGGGCATGTACCGCGTGCAATTATCCGGTGGTAAATACGAAGCGAATCGAGAGATCGGTTTGCATTATCAGATCCACCGCGGTATTGGCATCCATCACGCGCTCGCTATTGAACAGAACAAACCGTTCCGCGTGAACATCTTTGTCGGCGGCACACCGTCAATGGCGATCGCTGCCGTGATGCCGTTACCCGAAGGCATGTCCGAATTGGGATTTGCCGGTGCGCTGGCGGGTCACCGCATCCCCATGATTTCACGAAACAGCACTTTTCCGATTCCAATCTATGCCGATGCCGACTTCTGCATCTCCGGCACGGTTGAAGCGGAAAAGCTGTTGCCCGAAGGCCCGTTCGGAGATCATCTAGGTTACTACAGCCTGGCACATGAGTTTCCCGTATTGCGGGTTGACAATATCTACCACCGAGACGGCGCGGTATGGCCGTTTACGGTCGTGGGCCGTCCACCGCAAGAGGATACTATGTTCGGCAAACTCATTCATGAACTCACCGAGCCGGTGATCCCGACGGTGGTACCCGGCGTGCGTGCGGTTCACGCCGTCGATGTGGCCGGCGTGCATCCACTGTTGTTGGCGATTGGGAGCGAACGTTACGCCCCGTACCAAACGCTAGCTCAACCGATGGAATTGCTGACACAAGCTAACGCGATCCTGGGCCAAGGACAAATGTCGCTCGCCAAGTATTTGCTGATCGTCGCGAATCAGGACAATCCGCAGCTAAATATCGCAGACATCGCAAGCTTCGTTCAACATTTGCTCGCGCGAATCGATTGGCGGCGTGATCTGCATTTTCAAACATGCACGACCATGGACACGTTGGATTATTCCGGCTCGTCAATAAACTGCGGTTCCAAAGTCGTTTTAGCGGCCGTCGGTAAATCGATTCGCAGCCTGTTAACGGAGATCGAGGGCGATCTTCGCCTGCCTTCTGGATTTGACCAACCACAAGTGGGGCTTCCCGGGGCGTTGATTGTGCAAAGTCCCGCTTGGACGGCCGACGTGACCGGCGCCGCTTCGCTTGCCCGTTTTTGTCAGCATTTTCGGCGTAACGAAAGTATCAACAGATATCCGCTTATCATCCTTGCCGACGATAGCGAATTCACGGCCCGCAACATTGAGAACCTCTTGTGGGTAACGTTCACGCGCAGTGACCCGGCAAACGACATCGACGGGATCGACGCATTTATCGACAATAAGCACTGGGGCTGCCATGGTTCGCTAGTAATTGATGCGCGAATCAAGGATCATCACGCTCCTTTGCTCGAGAGCGACCCCGAAATTGCCAAGCGCGTCGATGCACTAGCGACCCGCGGAGGTCCGTTGGCGCGTTTCTTGTAGAGTTTCAAACATGGAAAGCATGATGGGCGAAGTGACAAATGATCCGCTTGGCGTCCAGTGGGTCATTGCCGGAATGCTGTTCGTGTTTGGAGCCTGTATCGGCAGTTTTCTCAACGTCGTAATCTACCGTCTACCTTCAGGCTTGAGCATCGTTTCGCCACCCTCGCGCTGCCCAAAGTGCAAAACCCAACTTCGTGCGACGGACAATATTCCGATTGTGAGCTGGCTAATGCTGCGAGGGCGGTGTCGGACTTGTGCTGTGTGGATATCGGCTCGCTATCCGTTCGTGGAATTACTTACCGCAGTGGTCTTTGCACGCATCGGTTGGCTGGCGCTTGATGCCGTCGAGATGGAAAAGACCATGGACTTGTCCGGTACGACATGGCTATGGCTAGCGCTGCGATTATCAGTCGCGAGTTGCTTAATTGTTGTTGGCTGCTGGGATCTGGATCGTGCGCGGATTCCAGTGGGCTTTTTATGGTTCGTATTGGCAATCGGCGCCGCACACGTGTTTTCTGGTCGTGACACTGTGTATCGGCTAGTGGCGATTGCCTTAGCTTCATTGTTGGCGGCCACCGTGTGCTTCGTTGAAAGTCGCTTCCACCGTCAAACGAATTGGTGGTCGGCCCTTACCGTAGGTGCTCTGGGTGGCATGTTTGAAAACCAGGCTGCAATCGGATTGGCATTGATCACGGCAACGTTCGCACAGCTTGTCTTGACCATACGGAGAAATACGGCTGCTTTCCGACTTGGTTGGCCTGCCTTGGCAGTTGGCGGAATTCTGGCAATCATTGTGCGACCAGAATCGTTACCCAATTGGTTAACCTATCCTTGGCTTGATGTGATCGGCGCGACGTTCATCGTCGCAACGTTATCCGTATTGACGCAGGTCATGGCACGGCGACAATCGTTAAGCTCCCACAGCCCAGACATACCTGCAAGTCATCCAGAGGAGGCACCATGGACAAAAAACTGAAACAGAACCTACAGCAAATCGTCGATTCACCCAGCTATCGACTGGCCGAATCAGACATCGAATTCCTCTCGCTCAAGGAACTACGGCCAGTACGCATGCAGCTCGAGCTACTCAAACCGGAAATGACATTCGTCGAACAGGAGATTCGCTCGACCATCGTCGTGTTTGGTGGCACGCAGGTTGTTGACCAGGACGAAGCTACAGCACGTGTCAAAGATGCAACCGAAAAGCTGACAGCGAATCCGGGCGACCGAAAATGCCAGCGGGCCCTCGCCCGCGCCGAACGCTTATTGGAAAAATGCAAGTATTACGATGACGCGCGAGAATTCGGACGATTGGTTTCATCTGTC
>CBDUAB010000359.1:0-5053 GCA_965365045.1 uncultured Planctomycetales bacterium | reverse complement strand
ACCGGGAGAATACACGATACCGCCGCCCAGATTCACGCCGCCGGCCGTTTCCAGCCAAACGTCAAGGTCCGCGCGATTCACGAAACCATCGCCGGTGATATCAAATATTGCTGTTTGATTTCCCGCGGCAATGGCCGCCACGAGCGTGTCGATGTCCCCGCAATTCAGCAGCCCGTCATTGTTGAAGTCCGCGGAGGGTGGTTCAATCTCGATCGACACCAACGCTTCACTCGACGCACCGTCTTCATCCCGAACCAGATAGCGAAACGTGTCGCTGCCAGGATTGTTCGACCGGGCGGTAAAAGTTACGAGCCCGGTCACGACGTCGACGCTTAAGGAACCGTACTGCGGTGCTTGGGTGATAACAACGGTCGAAGGATCAATGCTACCATCGGGATCGGAATCGTTACTCAAGACATTTAGTTCTTTCGCTCGGCCAGGAACGACGGCCGCGAATTGATCGTCGCTGGCTATTGGCGGTCGGTTGGCCGAACGGATTTCAAAGTCAACCTTGACGTTTTGATTGCTGAATTCGATGTTGCCCCAGGCGTACGTTCCCAGAAAGCTATCGGTCGCAATGACTTCGTACGTGCCCGGTTCGACTTCTATCTGGTAGCCACCGGCCAACATGGTCGTCGTAGAGTACGTATTCTGTTCGCTTTTAAGTACGATGTCGAATCCGCCAAAGCCTTCGCCTGCATCGTAGTAGCGATTGGTAAATCCATCTTCCCAAACGACGCCCAGAAGTTGCGGTTTATAACCGGCACGCAGCCCGAAGTCTTGTGTTATCAACTGAGGCCCTACGTCCGTTGCATCATCGGATTCGGTTGTCACGGCGATGCCGACTTCCTTGAGCCTTGCGTCCATGATGGTGTCGCGATGGCCGGGCGGATTTTGAATTCCGTTGGGTGTGTTACCCCAGTCGATGACAAAGCCTGCGTGGCCGTAAATCTCTGACTCGGAGAAAGCAAAGATATTTTCCGCCGCACGAGTGAACCTATAGCCAGCGTTTACAAACCGCGTTCCGATGTCATCCTCACCTGGAAGTACATGTTCCTGGAGGTCATGCTCGATCATCACCTCATTATGGGCAAGCGCCGTATCGTGAAGCGTACTATTCCACGCCAATGGGGGCGCCGGCGTGAGTTCCGACCATTGTGCTTGAAGTGCGGTGGCGGAAACTCCAAAGAATTGGATAGCACGTTGTACGTCGGAATCAGACGCCACGAGTGGAATGAGCGAATCGAAAAGTATCGCGAGCTCTCTCTGTGGATTAAGTCGCATGCGGTTTGTGTGTTCCAGCATGGCTTGTTCCATTGGCGTCGGGTTGAATGCTAACAGATCGCGAGGTTCAAGTAATTCTCCCATGCTGAGTTTGCGAAAACGAAGTCTTGACTTGCTAGAAAACGACATATGCACAGCTTGGTGTTATAGTGACGGGTCACTGTAGTGAATCATTCAGCGTAATGGGACTTTCCCTTAAGGTCAACGAAACTTCCTGGAGAAGATAGTCACGGCCGCACATAGCCGCGTCGACGTGTCACCGCCGATTGAATAAAATGACCTCATCAGTCTGGCTTTTCATCCGGCCAATGTTGTCTCGTTAATTTCCAACACGAAAGCAACGAAATCATCTCCAAGACAAAGGAATCAACATGCTCTACGAAAAGGTCGCCAAAGGAACCGTCGACGAAGTGGTCGCCAAGATCGAAGAGGCGGCTGCGGTCAATCAATTTGGCGTGTTGGGCATCCATGATCTTAAGCAGAAACTGAACACCAAGGGCCTCGATTTCGGGCCAGAATGCCGCGTGCTGGAGGTCTGTAACCCTAGCAAAGCCAAAACCGTTCTCGAAGCCGACATGTCGATCTCCAACGCTCTACCCTGTCGCATCTCGGTATACGAAGAACAGGGCACGGTGAAGGTGTCCACGCTCAAACCAACGCAACTGCTGGGCCTGTTCGGTCGTCCTGAGCTTGAGCCGGTCGCGAAAGAAGTTGAGGAAATCATGTTCCGAATCATCGACGCTGCGTGTGAGTAGTCGGCGATTCCATTAAGGAGAGAAATATGCCAGTTAAAGTTGCCGGTGTGCAGATGGACGTGGCATTTGCTGAACCAGAGAAGAATCTTGCCCACATCGCAGAGTTTTTCGAGACAACTTGTGCGGCGGGAGCCAAGCTGACTGTTTTTCCGGAATGCGCGCTGACAGGCTATTGCTTTGAAAGTCTCGACGAAGCTCGACCGGTCGCCGAACCAATTCCTGGTCCAAGCAGCGAGCGGATGACGGAGCTTTGCCGCCAGCACGATTGTTTCGCCATCTATGGTCTGTTGGAAAGCGCCGGCGACCGGATCTTCAATGCCGCTGTGCTGGTGGGACCGGGCGGTGTGGTGGGCAGTTATCGCAAAATCCATTTGCCATTTTTGGGAATCGACCGATTTGCCACGCCTGGCGATCGGCCTTTCGCGGTGCAAGACATCGGTATCATGCGCCTCGGTATGAACATCTGTTACGACGGTTCTTTTCCGGAGGCGTCACGCGTGTTGGCGCTACACGGTGCCGACGTGATTGCGTTGCCCACCAACTGGCCACCGGGAGCGGCCTGTGCCGCCGAGTGCACGGTGCCAACGCGTGCCTTGGAAAACAATGTTTATTACATGGCGGTCAATCGCGTGGGTGAAGAACGTGGTTTTCCATTCATCGGGCAAAGTCAAATTGCTGATGTCAATGGATCCTTGCTCGCGTCGGCCAAGCACACGGACGAAGCGATCGTTTACGCGGAGATCGATCCTGAACGTGCGCGGAACAAACACGTCGTGCGGGTTCCCGGCAAGCACGAGATTGATCGGTTCAAGGATCGCCGACCAGAGATGTATCGGGTCGTGGTTGATTAGAACTGAGTACTGAGTACTCTGCACCGAGCATTTAAGATGAACCCAGAACCAATCCAATACTGTCGCGATCAATTTCCCGCCCTGCAACGAACCGTAGCGGGTCAACCGGCCGTTTTTCTTGACGGGCCGGCTGGGACGCAAGTGCCGAGAAGCGTGATTGACGCGATCGCCAAGTATTTGTCGGAGTGCAACGCCAATTGCGGTGGGTGTTTCATAACAAGCCAAGAAAGCGACACGCTGCTGGACGCAGCCCACCAGGCCACCGCAGAATTCTTAGGCGCCGACGACCCCGACACAATTGCGTTTGGCGCCAACATGACTTCTATCACGTTTGCGGTCTCGCGGGCTTTGGCCAAGACTTGGTCGTCGGGCGACGAAGTTGTTGTGACCCGCACGGAACACGATGCGAACTTTACGCCCTGGGTCCTGGCTGCCCGTGACGCCGGCGCGACTGTCCGTTACGCCGATGTTCGTGACGATACGACACTTGACATTGACGATCTACGGAGCAAGATCAGCGAACGCACGAAGCTTGTGGCCGTCGGTTGTGCGTCCAATGCCACGGGGACCATCAATCCCGTGCGCGAAGTATGTGACGCGGCGCGAGCGGTGGGTGCATTGTCATACGTCGACGCGGTGCATTACGCGCCGCATTCGCTGATTGATGTTAGCGAGCTTGGTTGTGATCTACTGGCTTGTAGCGCTTACAAGTTCTTTGGTCCACACGTTGGCATCCTGTGGGGACGGCGGGACGTATTGGAATCGACACCAGCCTACAAAGTACGACCGGCTCCCGATTCGCTTCCCGGTAAGTGGATGACTGGTACACAAAACCACGAGGGTATCGCCGGTGTGTTGGCTGCGATTGATTATTTAGCGGATTTGGGTCGACATGTTACCGGCGACGAGCGACTCGATCGACGTGACGCCTTGAAAAACGCATTCGGCCAAATCCAGGGTCGCGAACGGCAATTGACAGAACAACTGCTCGCGGGGCTTGCCGAGATGCCCGAGTATCGAGTCTGGGGGATCAGCGACGAAACGCGCCTCGATCAGCGCATGCCGACGGTTTCGATCACCCACGACCGCGTAATGCCGCGCGATCTAGCCAGGCAACTTGGCAAACGAGGGATTTTTGTTTGGCATGGCAATTATTATGCGGTGCCGCTGACGACCGCTTTGGGACTGGAACCGGATGGTATGGTGCGTTTGGGGATCGTGCACTACAACACCGCGAGTGAAATTGAACGGCTACTGAGGGCATTGAGCGAGATTAACGCAGGAAATGCGGTGTAGAGACGCTATTCTCGGACCGCGACCAAATGAGTCTTGTGTCGCGGATTTTTTTGGGGTGAAATAGCATATGCCCGACCGGAACAAAGTGTTGCGTTACGAGCACCTCCCCCACCATTTCAGGCGCAGACTGCGATCTCATGGCACATGATGGACCGAGGAGTTTGATGGTTTGAACAAGCTGCATTGGGTTTGTCTGGTTTTTGTGTTCCACGCTGCAAATGCGTTCACTGTATTTGCAGACGAGTCGCCAGCTGCGGACGAATCGATCGTTGTAGACGGAGAGACGAGCGCCGGCGATGTCGCGTTTTTTGAACAGCAAATCAAGCCGATCCTTGAGACCAAATGTTACAAGTGTCACGGTGGAGACAAGCACAAAGGTGGCCTGAGCTTGGCCAGCCAGGCGAGTCTACTCAAAGGTGGGGATTCGGGTCCGGCCGTTGATCTCGACGACCTCGATGATACGCAATTGATGCGGGCATTGCGGTACGAAGACTTGGAGATGCCTCCGACCGGCAAATTGCCGCCAGCGCAGATCGAGCTGTTTGCAAAGTGGGTGGCCAAAGGTGTGCCGTGGACGCCGGGCGTGGCAGAGGGCGCAAACGAACTTGTCCAAGAAGAACGGCCGTACATCACCGACGAAGCTCGCAGCTATTGGGCATATCAGCCGGTTGTGAGCCCAGAGCTGCCGGCGGTACACGACACGGAATGGCCCATAACGCCATCGATACGTTTATCTTGGCCCGTCTTGAATCGGCCCAGCTTACTCCTGCTCCACCCGCAAGCAAACGAGCCTTGGTGCGGCGGCTTTATTACGACTTGCTAGGCTTGCCGCCAACACCCGAGCAGGTCGCGAAGTTTATCGCGGAC
>CBDUAB010000358.1:0-5056 GCA_965365045.1 uncultured Planctomycetales bacterium | reverse complement strand
GACACACAATTGCGACAGGAATTCAACGGAGAGGTAGTCCGTTTCTCAAATACTCGCCTTCACCGTCGGCGCCGTATGGCGGAGTAATCTCGGCCATCGTGTCGTTTTCGCCTGCGAGAATGAATGTGATTTTCAATGGGAACGTTCCTTGTGGAGCACCAGGCGTAAATTCAACTTCTCCCCAAGCCATCCCGTCGGAATACAGAACAAATCGCGTGATTTCCTGCGATCGTGCACATCTTCGGCTGGTCGGCTCATGCGTTCGCCATAGCCGCCCAGCGCGGCCTTCATCTCACGTGGCGGCGTAAGATCGACGCGGGCAACTCCGGCCTGAATCTCCGCGGCGACAAGGGGAAAGCTAGCCGGCAGTGCGGCAATTACTATCAACAGAGAACGGATGATACGAATCATGTCTATCTCGACGAGGCTCGGAAGCGTCCGCGGAAATGTTCCTGAGCGAACCCGGCTTCCTGAGGTCCGGAGAAGAGCAATCCTTCAACATGATCCATCTGTTTGTGGTGGATCGCGTCGATGGCGTCCAACATCATGGCTTCCCATTTAGCGTCGTCGCCTCACGCATCTCGCTGGTTGTTTCTCCATCCGTGGCATATTACCATGAATTGAGGAGCTGCATCAATGAAGTGTCCCATCGGTTGGATCGTTCTCTTTGTGTCTGGCTTTTCTGAATCGTTGTCCGTGCCAATCGCTGGGAGCGGTCGATCCTCAAATACCGGGTTGCCGATAATTACGAAGGCGCCGGGCCACCGGATTGGTCGTGGCAAGACATCCATCTCTGATGATGACGGTTTAACTTGGTCCGTTGCTCGCGACACCGACATCCCTAATCCGGGTTCAAGTTTGGAAGTGATCGCGTTGGCCGACGGACGGTGGGCCATGGCCTTCAACGATACCGAACGTGGCCGGCATAGCTTTGCCATTGCTCTTTCAGACGATGAAGGACTGACCTGGAAATGGAAGCGGCGCATCGAGCACGAGGGACCGGGAGAGGGCGGGTTTTCCTACCCGTCGCTCATTCAGACTAGCGATGGACGTTTGCACGTGACCTATTCGTACAAGCGCTCGGGCGAAGGGGCAACAATTAAACATGCGGCCTTCGACGGTAATTGGATCACGCAAGCTGAATGAGTTTTCTATCTGGAATGTTCATGGAAAGTTCTTGAGCCATGGTGGGGGATTTATTACACTTGATCTAAAGGGGACAAAGGGGAGGGGAATTGAGACATGGTTCGTTTTTTGAAAGCAAAAGGGCATTCGAAGTTCTCGGCAGCGTTGGTGACGCTGTTGACCATTGCGTCGGCGGTACAAGGCGATGAAATAACATTTGACATTGATCCCGATCGCAGCGTCATGGTTTCCACCGCGCGGATCAATGCCTTGGACGAATTTACAACGCCGCAGGGTGATGGATCGGACACCACGACCTATAGCGGTACGATCACCGTGGACTTAGACGTTCTGGAATCTCCTACCGAACTCCAATTCTTAAGTGCTTCGGCCGTGGCCGCCGACAGTGGAGATTGGCTACCGGAACCTGGTGGTGGAGTCGAAGGCAACCCGGGTAATCCCGGACCGGCCAACTATGGAATCGTTTTGGACGCTGGCATTGCCGGGGTGCTGTTGGGTGCCTTTCGGGAAACCGTGTTTACCATTGACAGCACGGAATTGGTGGTGGAAGACGGCATTTTTGATTCCGGCCAGACCTTTACCACCACACAAGGATTCTTGGACTCGAACATCATCTCCCCGTTGTTTGGAGATACCGCGGGCCAAGACGACGTTACCGGCGACAATACGGTGAACGTTTCAGAGACGCCGGGATCGTACGTTTTTGGCGCGGATGGTGTAGCCACATTAACGATTCCCGTCGACCTGGATTTTCTGAGCGGCGACGAAGACGGAGTTGACTTTTTCTTTGACGGGATCTTGGTTGCGACATTTGGGACGCCAACGCTCCTTCCTGGTGACGCGAACTTAGACGGCAGAGTCGACGCCGCGGATCTAAACATCCTTGGCTTGAACTGGTTGGGGATGGACAAGACGAGGTCCGAGGGTGACTTTACGGGCGACGGTATTGTCAACTCCGCGGATCTAAATGTGCTGGGCATTAACTGGCAAACGGGTGTCGGAAATCCCGCCGCCGTTCCCGAACCAAGTGGCCTGATCCTGTTGGTTACCGCCGTGTTTCCGCTACTAAGTTCTTGTCGCAGGAGGCGGATGCATCTTTAGTCTGAGTTAGATTAGGTCGGCGATCGGCTCGCCTTGGCTTAGAATCGGGATCGGACGCCGCGATTGGTCATGGAAGACTCGGCGCCAATCAATTCCCAGAACATGATAGATGGTCGCTAAGATGTCACTGGGTGAAAACGGTTTGCTCGTGGGAAACGCGGCTTGTTTGTCGGTCGCGCCGATCATCTGGCCCATCTTCAGCCCACCGCCCGAGAAAAGTACGCACATAGCGCCTGGCCAGTGATCTCGGCCGGCGTCTTTATTGATCTTGGGCGTACGTCCAAACTCGCCCATGACGTTGACCAAAACCCGTTTGTCGAGACCTCGATCATGCAAATCGCTGATCAGAGCTGAAATGGCACGATCGAGCCTTGGCAGTGTCGTTTGCTTAAGGTCACGGAAATTGTTGGCATGCGTGTCCCATCCACCACCTGAAAGACACGAGACATACGTCACTCCGGCCTCGACCAATCGCCTAGCGAGAAGACAGTTCTGTCCAATACCAGTACGGCCGTAACGTTCACGCACCTGGCTGCTTTCGCGCCGAATGTCGAACGCTTGTGCCGTTTTCGGATCCGTGATCATGTTTATCGCGTCATGATTGAATCTGTCCAGGCCAGCCAGATCGCCGCTGGCGTCAAAACTATGGCGCAGTCCATCAAGTTTTTTCAATAACTCGCCGCGATGTTTTAGCCGATCGTGCGAGATGCCCTTCACGAGCCTCAGGTTTGGCACATAGAAGTTCTCATCGTTGGGATCGATGTCGGTCGTGAACGGATTGTACGCTTCGCCCAGATAGGCCGAGTAAGCAAAAGCCTGACAGCGTGGCACGGCAACATAGGCGGGCAATCCTGGCGCATTCGGACCTCGCATTCGCGCCGTGATGGATCCCGTGGATGGATACAAGTTGTGGCCCGCGACCGCATTGTTGGCTGTGAATCCTGTCTGGAGCCAGTGCGAACTTGGCAGATGAGAGGAGTTGGTGTGCGTCACCGACCGCACAATGGACATCTTATCCATAACCGCGGCGAGCATCGGCAGATGTTCGGATATGCGTATGCCGGGTACGTTTGTCGAAATCTCGTTGAATTCGCCCCGTATCTCCGCGGGTGCGTTCGGCTTCAGATCAAACATATCGATGTGGCTTGGCCCGCCGCCGAGGAAAACTTGAATCACAGCGGTATCAACAACGCCATACGCATGGGTGCCGGCAACCGCTCCGTCTCGAAACCGCTCGCCCAATGCCGCCCCTCCGAAAACGAGCGAGCCGATCTTTAGAAGATTGCGCCGGCTGATCCGATCACAGTTGCGAAACCCAGAACCCCAAATATCGAACATCTCGTTTTCCTCAGCCGGGCTCACGGCGACACATGGTCTACACCAACATAACCGTTTGTCGCACGCGCCTCAATCGCGAAGGGTTGATGTTCTCATTAGTGACCAGGCATCCGAGGTTACCGTAAAAACTATCGTTGAAAGCATCCACGCCGAGTGCATGGGCATATTCACCCACAATTGCGGGCGTTAGTCGGTCGACAATCTTCCGATTCTTGTAGGCTTCAGTACTCTCGAAGTTCAGCGGTTCTCCGGAAGTATCCCACGACCACTGTCCGCCATCGTTCGTTGCGGCCACACTTCGCGTGCAATTGAAAGTATTGGTCGGTTCCTGGCCGTAGAGATCGAATCGCGATTGACCGTAAGACGTTCCTGGAATGTTCGGGTGACAGGATACGAGCAGTCCACGGCAACCGATTCGTTCAGACATAGTTGAAATACAACCAGACGCGTCCGTTCCGTTGATGAAGTTGTCGAAATATGCGGTCCACTCAGAATAGGTTGCTATCCAGATGTGCTGGGTTTGAGGCCCAGAGAGCGGCTCCAAGCGACGGAGTAGAAGGGCGAGGTCGCCCGACACATCACGAAAGGACCATTGTCCCATGTTCGTACGCCACTGCCGGTCCGCATCGCAGGCGACCTCAAGCGGACACTCAAGGAACCCGATGGAGAAAGTGGTCGGCGAAAATCGGTTGGCAAGGAGTGACATGACGCCAACGGTTGGCACGGCCGTCACCAGACGTTCCAACAAGGAAGACATTTGATCAACCAGACAATAGAGCCGAAGTCCCACAGGTTAAAATTGCTAGGCGGTGATTCCGCTCTGCGGCCGTGCCGTGTTGGCGGACTACGCGACGTTTGGACTGGGGACGATTTGTGGATCGATAAGTCGGGAACCCTGAGGTGGAGCCAAGCCTTTCAATTTCACGCAAACAGCGACGACACCCTCTTCTCGCTCGCGCCGCCGGGCGAGTTGCTGGCCGTATTTGTTGAATTCTGGTTGACCAGCCACTTCGAAGTAAATGTAGGCGTCTTCCGGCAACGCATCATCAACATCGGGGTGATCGAGGACATATCTGGCAAATTCCGCCGTCAATTCCATTTGGCGTTGGGCAAAACTCTCTGGATCAATCATAGTTCAACCTCACGTAGAAAACGCGCCCGATGGGCTTGCCAATTAGTGCGCAAGTCGTCGATGGCACGAGTGAACGTATCATTTGCATTACCAAAGTATACGGGCGTCTTGTCCTGCGATCCATCCGCGTGGATCGTGTCGCGATGGCAAAAGCCGTGAGCATTGTCGTAACGGACGACAGGTTGCCACTGCTCGGAGTAACGCACCTCCAGTTGCGCCGTATATTGGACAATTCGCTGGCGACGTCGCCGATACGAGCAGCGAATACGAGCCTCATCGGGAACAAGATCGACCAACCAAGCCCGATCCGTCGTGTCAGGGTCCGTCATTTCACGTTCC
>CBDUAB010000357.1:0-5063 GCA_965365045.1 uncultured Planctomycetales bacterium | reverse complement strand
AGCCGCCGCGAAACCAAAGCCCGTCAAGAAAGTTGCAAAAAAGAAAACGGCTTCTTCTAAAACAGCAAAGAAAAAGACCTCGTCCAAGAAATCCGCCACTAAGCAGCTGGCCAAGCGAAAGCCGCGGTAAACATCTCTCCCAAGAGGACCGGCCGGTAAGTGACTTATGTTGATGCGGAGTAAACAATTCAGTCTGCTACTGTCTCCACGCGGAATGTGGCCGACTCGCTCCGCGAGTCGGAATTCCTGCTCGCGGAGCGAGCAGGCCACAGTCTTTCGCAACCGCGGCACGTTGGTGGCCATGTGTCAAATTCTCGCCTGCCTTTTTTTTTCAGTGACCTGGGCGGATTCAATACGGATTGTGGATCCAGCGCGTCTTTCCGATTCTGCCTCCGACATTCCGGCACTCGAAAGACCCACGGTCCCCGAACACATCCGACCGCGGTCGACACGTTCGGAAATCGAAGGCGACCGGGCGCGTTCGATGGCGTTATTTGGCAAAGGGCGAATACTCTATCAAAGGGGCAAATTCGCGGCAGCACTCAAGGCATACCAAAGGGCCTATCACTGGAACCCGGACTCATCGGTGGTCGCCCAGGAAATTGTTCCCTTGGCGTTCTACCTAGAACGACCGGCGATCGCGACGCGCTACGCGATTTTGGCGGCCGAAAGAAATACGACCGACGCGGACTTGATGCGGCAACTAGCGCTGCATCTGATTCAACAAGAGGACTACGACCGCGCACTCGACTTCTACGATCGTATTCTTAATTTGCTCGCCGATCAGCCACATAAGCGCCAATGGGTGGTGACCCATTTCGAAGCTGGCCGACTCAATTTTCTCACGCAGCACTACCATCGCGCCGCTGATTCTTTTGCGATTGTCGACCAGGCGCTTAAACAACCCGACAGTTTTGAACTTGATCAGGAAACCATCAGACAAATCGAAGGTAAGCCGCATCTTACGGACACCCTAATGGGTGAAGCCTTCTTGGAAGCTGACCGCTTGGAGCGGGCCGAAGAACTTTTTCATAGGGCCGACAAACGGCAACCTAACAAATCGTTGCTGGCATATCATTTGACGCGTCTCGCCATGCGGCGGAAGCAATCTGATAAGGCACTTGCAAGTCTCGAAGGTTATCTTGCGGCACACGCAGACGACGCGGGTGAAGAACCGTATCAGTTTCTCAAAGAATTGCTGCCCATCGCGGCGGACGATTCGGACAACTGGCTCACGCGCCTCGAGGAACTTTACAAAACGGCGCCCAACCCCGCACTGACGAATTTCCTCGCGGAATATTACGAAGAAACGAACAATAGCGAACAAGCATTGAGGTTGTTTCAAACGCTCGCCGTGGAGCAGCCATCCGGCTTTGTTTTCCAGGGAATCGTACGTGCGGCACGAAAACAGCAGGCGCTCCAGCCAATCGCCGAAACGTTGGGCAGCTTGGCCGCCAAGACAAGTTCAATTGATTTGTTGGGAAATGAATTGGACGAACTTGTTAAGGACGAGCAGCTTTTCGAACAGCTTGTCAACAACGCGAAAGAACTAAAACAGCCGCTTGATTCGAAAGGATCCGAACTCGTTTTGGGAGTGGCCTTATTGGCAATCAAGGCCGAACGTTTTGAGGATGCAGAGCTGCTCACAAACTTGGCGATCGAACATGCACACGATCGCAAGCCCGTATGGCAATTCGCTACCGCGTTAGAATTCTTCATGGCCGATCAGTCCAAAAGAGCAGCGGAGTTGTTCCAACAGCTTGCCGAAAGCGGCAAGGCAGATGATGCGACGGGCGTCGAATTCTATTTAGCAACAACACTTGAATTGGCGGGGCAAACCGACAAAGCACTGGCGGTCATGGACAAAGCCATCCGTCGCGCAAAGGATTCACCATTGTTGCTCAGTCGCCGCGCGTGGATTGCCTACCACGCTGAGCGGAATGATCGAGCGGAAGAACTCTACCAGGAATTCGTGGAACATTTCGACAAGGATTTCACCGATGAAGGCACGCGTGAACTTTTAAAAGAAGCGCGTATGTCGTTGTCGAATCTGGCTCTAATTCGCAAGGATGTCGACGGGGCGATCGAATGGCTACAGGACATTCTCGACGAATACCCCGAAGACGTGGGGGCAATGAACGACTTGGGCTACTTGCTTGCGGATGAAAACCGTCACCTCGTACGCGCGCGGAGAATGTCCCAGTTTGCAGTCGATCATGAACCAGAAAATGTTGCTTATCTTGACACTCTGGGCTGGACACTATTTCGGCTCAAACGCTACGACGAAGCGGCCACGTACCTCCGCCGTGCAGCGGCAGGCGCCGACGCCGATGGCATCATCCTCGACCACTTGGGCGACGTCTACATCCAACTTGAAAGACCCACGGACGCCAAACAGGCCTGGACACGAGCCGTCAAAGCTTTTCGCGTAAGCAATGACGCGGAACGCCTGGTGGCCACCGAGGCGAAGATCACAGAGAACGAATCGGAGTAATTGACGATGGCTGGTCATTCCCATTGGGCCGGAATCAAACACAAAAAAGCGCTGATCGACAACAAACGCGGCAAGATCTGGAGCAAGATTTCCAAAGCGATTATGGTTGCCGCCAAATTGGGTGGAGGCGATCCGGATGCGAATCCACGCATGCGCGTTCCGCTCGCCGACGCACGCGCGGCGCGGATGCCCAAAGAAAACATCGAGCGGGCCATCAAAAAAGGCACGGGAGAACTCGAAGGCGGCAATGTCGAAGAAGTTGTTTACGAAGGCTACGGACCCAATGGCGTCGCCATCATGTGCGAAATCATGACCGACAATCGCAATCGTACCGCTCCGGAATTGCGTAAGGTGTTCGAAATCAACGGCGGTAAGTTGGGGGCGACCGGTTGCGTAGCTTATCTGTTCGAGCGCAAGGGCCTAGTCGTCATACCGGCGGACCAGGCGGACGAGGAAACTCTAATGGAATTGGCCCTTGAAGCCGGCGCGGACGATGTCGAAGCTCAAGAGGGCAGTTTCCAGATCACATGCGAACCGGACAAATACGCCGATCTGATCGAAGCACTTGAAAATGCTGAAATCCAGCCGTCGGTCAAGGAAGTTACACGTATTCCTAATTCGACCGTGGATCTCGACAGCGAGACGAGCAAGAAATTGCTCAAACTTCTCGAAGAGCTCGACGACCACGACGACGTGCAGAATGTCTCAGCAAATTTCAACATCCCCAAAGAAGTCATGACCGAAATGGGCGAGGACTGACGACTCGCAGGTCCCCCGTTTGGTCGATACCACTTTCGACCGACGACGTCGACCTGGCAACCCAACAATTCATCGAGCTTTTATTTACCAAGACTTTTTAGGACTTCGGCGCACCATTCCAACCTCGCTTCTATTGCTCGAATGCCATGCCGTAACGTGAGCAGAAAGATCTTGCACTGCTTCGAGCGGCTTTGGCGGGTTTGTTTCTGTGACGTAATTCTAAGCAACTCGTCGAGTTCCTTCGGGAACAAACCGTCACGCACAGCCTCGCGAAGAACCTTTTCCGACCGTCGATGATCATCGAGCACCAACTGCTGTTGCGTCTGATACTCCTTGATGAGGCGAACGCTCTCGGTCGTCGGCAGGCTGCAGCTTAAGAAAAACTTCAGTTGCAGCTCGTTTCGAACGATTGGCGATCCCGTGGGCTCGGCCAACCAGTCGCGAAACACCTGCTGCCCCTTGCGAGTAATCGTGTAAACAAAACGCTTTCGTTTACTGCTCGTCCGGTCTTCTTTTCTTGTTGCCAGCCCTTCTTTGACTAGCGACTCCAAGGTCGGATAGATCTGCCCGTAGTTTTCGTTCCAAAAGTGCGACAAGCCGACATCAACGAGCTTTTTGATGTCATAGCCAGACATCGGCTTCCAACTTAATAGCCCCAAAACCGCGAACTTTGTTTTTTGTTTTGCCATACTCGAAACATATATCAAATAGATATATCAAACAAGTGTATCTGGCAGGTACGGGAACACACTTTTCAATAATGCACGGTGGCCCGACGCACAAGTTAGGGACACAAGGTTTAGCATTCCACGGGTTTACGTGATGTGGTAGTGTCCCTCGCTTGCGCGTCGGGCTATTGAAGAAAGTGCGTTCCGGCACCGGAGTCTGGCAGGGTTTGCACTGAATTGGTAGTCGGCGTAAAGTACTGTCGTTATAGTCGGCGAGACCCAACGTACCTGTTCTTGAATCCGAATATTCAGGAGCGATCCATGAATCCCTGGTTCGCAAAGATCGCAGTCCTTGTCAGCTTACTCGCGTATGTCTTCATCCGCTGGCCGCATGGAAACCGAATGGGCACCGTCCGCGTCGTGGAAGATCGCAAGGGCCGACTCGAAATCGGACTGCTGATGCTTGCCACGATCGGCACGACGCTTGTCCCTGTCGCCTGGATGACAACTAAACTGTTCGCATTCGCGGACTATCATCTCTATCCGCTTCCCTATGTTCTGGGTCTCGGGTTCATGGCAATCGGTCTCTGGCTCTTCTATCGCTCACACAGCGACTTGGGTACCAATTGGTCGGTAACCCTGCAGATGCGCGAGAACCACAGTTTGATCGCATCCGGAGTTTACTCGAAGATCCGCCATCCGATGTATTCCGCAATGTTCCTCTTGGGAATCGCCCAGGTGTTGTTTCTACCCAACTGGGTCGCTGGGCCGGCCTATCTGATTAGCTTCGGCATGCTCTACATGTTCCGAGTCCGCGCCGAGGAACGCATGATGCTCGATCAATTTGGTACCGAATACGAACAATACATGCGACGAACGGGACGATTGATTCCGCCGATGCGATTGCGACATGAGTGACAACGGCTCGCAAAGCGTGATTCAAATCAGCGTGGTCACTACCGCTGTCTCGCGAATATGTATGCCCAAGGCTGATTACTGCTACAGAGTGTCGCAGTGAGCGGCTGCGGACCATGTCTCAAGACTTATCGTGGTTCAGCTTCGCGATTTTCACTGTAGCCGAAGCGATTATCGCTACGATCGCCACCCAGGCGTACCAAGGCATCGAATTGAAGAGTTTTGCG
>CBDUAB010000356.1:0-5066 GCA_965365045.1 uncultured Planctomycetales bacterium | reverse complement strand
GTACAAGCTGTGCTGTCCGACTTCGCAGTTGCATAAGCCGGACATTTTGGGTGCGATCTATCGGCTTCGCCGTCGGGATCAACTAAAACTAGACGACCCGCGAGGCCTGCAAACAGTCTGGCGAGATCGTTCGGTCGAGGAATTGTTGACAGCGTTGGATGAACAGCGACCTGCTGTCCGACGACGTGCTGGCGATGAATTGGCTCGTCGAGGTGAATCCGTGGTGGCTCAATTGAGCAATGCCTTGCCGGAGTCCTCGGCCCGTACGGGGCAGAACATCGTTTGGACTTTGACGCGCATCTCTTCGGATTCCAGCCGCGCGGCCGTCGCGCAGGCCCTGAGACATTCGGAATCGACGGTTCGTCAAGCGGCACTGCACTCGATGTCTGTCAGGCGCGACATGCAGCCGGCGAAGACCGTCGCTCAATTGGTACAAGCCGACCCGTCGTCGCAAGTTCGGCGGGCCGCGGCGGAGGCTTTGGGGCGCATCGGCGGCGAGGACGCCGTTGATGTTATTCTAAGCGCTTTTGCGGATGTCCGTGACGATCGGGTACTGGAACATTCGTTGATTTATGCATTGTCAGAGCTTGGCCAGCGCGATGCAATCTACCAACGTCTACGGAGTATGCCGCCAAATGCCCAACGCGCTGCACTTTTGGTGCTGGAACAGTCAGATGCAAGTTCCTTGACATTCAATGACGTTTTGCCGTTTCTGTCAGTCGACGATGCGCAGTTGCGAAAGACCGTGGATTGGGTCGTTGGTCGACATCCTGAATGGTCCCCCGAGTTATCCGAGTACTTCCAACAATTGCTCGCAAAATCGGCGCCGACTGACGACCTCTTGAATCGCATCGAGTTACATTTGACGACGTCCGCGGCACAGCAGGCGTCGCGTGATCTGGCAGCGCGAATCCTCAGCCAATCTGATCCGGCAAGCAAGTTACGTCATGCGGTGTTAAAGGCGATGGCGAACAGCCGCTTGGAAAGGCTGCCGTCCAAATGGCAAGACGTACTTCTGCCAGTACTAGAAGGTGGCAGTGCCGACGATCAAGCACTTGTTATCGAAGTATTTCGCAAGCTAACACCAGCGGACAATGGCAAAGCCGAAGTGGCACGCCAATTGTCGGTTTACGCCGCGAGAAAGGAGCTGGACGGGCGTCTGCGGCTCGCTGCTCTGTCTGCAATACCAGCGAACGCCATCGAGATCAACGACGAGCTGCTGCGCTTCGTCGAGCAATTTCTTACGCCCGACGCAGAAATTTACGAGCGCTCGCTGGCCATGGATGCGCTATCACGAGCGCGACTGACGGTCACTCAGCGGATTCGACTCGCCAACTGCGTGTCCACACTTGGCCCCTTGGATCTGCCGCGGATGCTGGAGCTGCTCGCGCAGCGGCCGGACGAGCAATTGGGTAAGGATATCGTAGCCGCGCTGGATCAGTCCACGGCGATCGGCGGCGTTCCGGCAACCGATTTGCGAAAGTGGTTTGGCAAGTTTCCCCAGCCAATTCCCGAGGAAATCGAACTGGCATCGAACCGGCGGCGCGTCAACCTGGCAGAGCGAATTCAATTGATCGACGAATTGGTCCCGTTAGTTGAGTCGGGTGATATCCGTCGCGGTCAGAAGGTGTTTCACAGTAGCAAAACGGCATGCCACGCTTGCCATGAAATGGGATATCTGGGAGGTGACATCGGTCCCGATTTGACTCGTATTGGGCGCACGCGATCGTCGCGCGATTTGCTCGAAGCGATCGTCGCTCCCAACGCGAGTTTTGTGCGCAGCTACGAGCCTTGGACGGTCGCGACAACCGATGGTCGCACCGTGTCGGGAGTCTTGCGTGAGAATTCGCGGGATGCGGTCGTATTGGCCACGACGGATCGCAAAGAAATTCGCATTCCACGCGCCGAAGTCGAGGAGATGCAGTTGAGTCGCGTGTCCGTGATGCCAGATGGTCTCAGTGATCAGCTCACGCAACAAGAATTCGCGGATTTGGTCAAATTCCTGCTCTACGCGCGTTGACAACGTAGCTTAGGCGGCTCGCCTGAGGTGCAATGGCGGACACTGGCTTGCGTATTCCCTAAGCGGTTCGAAGACCACCGCGCGAAGCAGATTAGCACAGCTCGGGCAATGGCTGAAACTCGTCGTGGTCGACCAGATATCGTGGTCGGCCGTTTAGGTCGGCAACTGTGGCACGATTGATGTCGATGCCCAGATTGTGATAGAGCGTGGCAAACACTTCTTGGAAATTCACTGGTCTTTCGTGAGCATATTCGCCCAAGCGATTCGTTGATCCGATGATTTGGCCGGTACGCATGCCACCACAGGCCAGCGCGGCGCAGGAAACTCGCGGCCAATGGTCGCGACCGGCGTCTTTGTTGATGCGTGGACTGCGGCCAAATTCGCCCCAGGCGACGACGCTGACGTCCTGATCAAGGCCCCGTTCGTGCAAATCGGTGACCAAAGCGGTTAATGCTTGGTCCAAGTCGGGCATGTTTTCGCGCCCACGCTTAAAATTATTACCGTGCCAGTCCCAGAAGCTGTAGCTGACCGTGACGCAACGCGCACCGGCTTCGACAAGTCGCCGGGCAATCAGAAATTGCTCATTCAGTCGTGGTGCCGCGTCTCCCTGGACCTTGCCGGTCCCTTTGCCGTATCGCTCGCGGGTTTTGGGATCTTCGCGTTCGACGTCCAACGCCTCCAACAAACGTCCCGAGGTCAACACGCCGAACGCCTGTTCGGTGAAACCGTCAGTGTTCTGCGGCAATCCCACCGCGTCCACTCGGCGGCGAATGGCATCCATGGTATCCAGCAACGTGCGGCGGTCTGACAAGCGATCAAGTGTCACGCCGTTGAGTACCATGTCCGCCTTGCCTTCGTTGTGCGGCTGAAAGGCAGCGTGAGATTGCCCCAAAAAGCCAGGGTAGCCGGAGTTGTACGGCGTGTGCTTCATTCGCGCCGCCATATTAATGTACGGAGGAATTGACGGATGCGTCGGTCCCTTCAGCTTGGAGAGCACAGCGCCCATCTCCGGCCAACCACTGGGCGGCACGTTGTCACTGAGCCTGCCGGTCATGCATTGATGCGATGCGTGACGGTCTTTGGCGCCTACCATCGAGCGTATGATCGCGAATTTGTCCATCATGCTGGCCATCCGCGGGAACTGGTCACCGATTTGGATCCCAGAGACGTTTGTCGAAATCGGCTGAAACTCACCGCGCATTTCCGACGGCGCATTGGTCTTGATGTCCCACATGTCTTGATGTGGAGGTCCGCCCGGTAGATAGATCATGATGATCGCTTTTTCCGACCGACCGACGCCACTGCTTGCCTCCGCACGCAACAAATCCGGCAGCGCAATTCCGCCGAGCGCAAGGCCGCCAATGTGCAAGAAGTTACGGCGGCTAATGCCATCACAATAACGAGATTGACGACCGAGGAAAGTAAGCATGGGTTTTGCGTGGGTAGGATGCGGAGGTGGGACACGCACAGGCTGCTGCTGGCATGCTCTATATTTGTATCTCAGGCTCAAAGTAGATTCAACGCGAAAGTACGCGAGATTTCGCGCTGAAACCGATGAGATTGGCCCAATGTTTGAGTATGCCGCTATTTTTCGGGTTTATCCCCCGTAGGTCACTCTTGCCGAGAGTGACCAGAGCGAGCGTTATATCGCCGGCGCGGTGTCGGTTTCGAGTAGTCGGTCGGTTTCGTAGTGATCCATCCCGTGTCCTGAACACGGACCTCGCCGATGGTGTGACGTCGCACCGGTCACTCTCGGCAAGAGTGACCCACTGCAACTGCGCCATTCGCCCACAATGTTATGAACACTCACACCCCACAGAGTCAGACAGGCCATTTCGGCAAGGGAAGCAACTTCTCTTGCGTCTCAATTCCTTCATCCATCTTGCAGCTCATTCAGGTGTTCGCGAAGTTCCCTTAGTTCCCGTTCATATCCGCCAGACAAAATCGGGAAACGGCACCAGGTCTTCGGGTCCAGGTTCTCGTCGTCGACATGGAATGACGGCGCGTAGCGTTCACGTTTCCATTGGTTCCGGCACCAGAGACGAAAGAAGCGTTCAATCCAAACGACTAGCTGTTCGTCAGTGTGGTCTGGATATTTCGTCTGCATTCGTCGAAAAATCTCAATCGGCGTTTGCTTGTCACGAATCGCGTACCGTTCGATCACGTCCAGCACAATGTAGGGCATTAAATCGCGTTCGTCGGTTTGGCCGCTTTCCGGAGGCCGCAGTTCCGCCGTCGGATGTTGCTCGTTGACAGCGGCAAGCGCCGGAAATGGTTCGCTTTCCGCGGGGCCCTGCTCTTCCATCCAATGTAACCAATGTCTTAGGAACGCTTTGTCGATGCCCGCAATGGGTGATAGCCCTCCACATGTGTCGCCATCCATGGTGGCATAGCCAACGGCCGCTTCGGAACGGTTGCTTGTGGAAAGTAACAAAGCACCATGCAGATTTGCCAAAAGCCAAACACTTGGGCCGCGCGCACGCGCTTGGATATTTTGCAAGGCCAGGTCGTCGCGTTTCCAGGTCAATTCGCGGCCAATTGCCTGACTAATTTTGTCCGTATAGGTCTCCACGATGGTATCCACATCCAGGATGTAAAACGTGGCGTTGAGACCTTCGGCAACATCACGGGCGGCGTTGAGCGTCGTCTTAGAACTGTTGCGTGTGGATTGGTAAACGCAGGTGAGTAAATATCGCACGATTTCCGCGGTCGTCGAACAGTCCACGAGTTCGGAGATGTAAGACAGCTTCCGCAGCATTTGTTCGCGCCCAATATCGAGCGTCGCGAGCTCAACCATCCGCGCCGCGAGCGTAGCGACGGCGGCGGAATCGGCGCCTCCGCTGAGTGACACGACAAAGCCCCGCAAACGGCTCTTACGAAGATAGTCAAAGAAACCGAGCGCGATGGCGCGTGTGAACTCTTCTTCCTTGAGTGAGTCGCCGGTTTCCCAGTCCGGCGCCTGTGGCGCCGGCGAGGTTGCCACCTCGGCGGGGAAGTGGAACTCGCAAGGTACCATCCGCGTGGTGTTCTCTTCGAATTCGACACT
>CBDUAB010000355.1:0-5070 GCA_965365045.1 uncultured Planctomycetales bacterium | reverse complement strand
ACCGTCAAGTCAAAAGTTGGAATAGCCTGAGAATGCGATACATAGATTGGCTCCTTGCAATCCATGATCGGCGCGCGAACGCATCTGGCTTCATGTGGCGTGACGGACCAGGCTGTCTTGCGGTCGTTGTCTGCGTAGATCGCGTCTCCGAGAAATAGATCTGGCTTCGTTGCGATGACTTTCTCCCAGATTGCCTGATACTGCCAGTGCTTCGCGCACCAACCGAACGCGATCCGCTGAACGACTTTTGCTTTGGCCGGTAACGCGGCGAGTCGCGTTTGTGGTTCCTGCGCGGCCGCTTGACTGATCAACCCGCAAAGAATCGGCACGATAAATCAACCAATCACTTGTGTGCCCAGTTGCGTCCTTTTCCGCCGCTTTTTCCATTTGGCATAGTGAGGCAGAAAGAATAGATGGATGCCCGTTATCCACAATGTTCCCAGGATCAACGCCGTTGGCAGGAACACCCAAAGTTTAACGCGATCGTCAAAAAAGCTGCCGTCATGGATACTCTCAATCAGATCTGAACGGCGGTAAGCAACTTGCAAGATTTCACCGGTCTTCGCGTCGAGTTGTACTTCCCAGCTATTCTTGCATCGCACTTTGAGCATTCCCTTGCCGGGGCGTACATCCACACGGTCAATATCGTCCCAGCTATGGATCTCCGTTTCCGGAACACTCCGAGTCGCTGCCAGGATCTGGTCGAAGGAAAGTGAAAGTTCGCCGCTGGAACCTTGCTGCGTCGGTGGCTGAATCCAAGCGAACTCCTTTTTCAGTTGCAGAATCAATCCAGAGAAGATGATGACCGCTACTGGGAGGGCAATCAGCATCGATCCCCAACGGTGGACGTCGCGGTTGAGTTTTGAAAGTTTCATCATCCGAATGAGAGCGATTCCTCAAAGCCTAATTACTTCTTCCCGGACTTGGCTGCGATCTCTTTCCAGGCGGCGACCTCCTTGTCGATCTGCTCATCGAGCATGTCGACCACTTCATACGCCGACTTCGTCGGGCGGCCTTCGCTCATGATCAACATCCAGTTAACGGAGCTTAGTTTCGCCAACAACTTCGTCGGTTCATTGGCCATCTCGGACAGCGTCGTGCCAACTGGCAGGAGTTTTCCGGTGAAGGCTTGGGCCTGCTTGTTGAGTTCCGAATCCTCACCGGCGGCTTTACCCATCTCCAGAGCTCCGATGATCACCTTGTTGGCATCTTCGGTGATCGTCCGGATCCGCCACCAAAGATCGAAACGCGCATTGGCATCGGCCTGAGTCCAAGTTTCGTTGGGATTCATCCGCAGGTCAAAACTCTGAACCTGAGACTTGCCGTTGACCGTCAGTTTGGCCTGATAGGTTCCTGGCTTGGCCTGAACAACGATGCTTGCGGGCGGTTTGCCGGGTACAGACAGGGCGTCGGGGTAATTCATGTCCCAGATCATCCGATTGAGTCCCACTTTGGTGCTGAGGACGTCGCCTTCATAACTCGTGATCAATTTGCCTTCACTGTCGAGGATGCTCAAACTAACGTCTTTGGCATCTGCACCGAGCGTGTAGTAGATGAGCGCACCATGAGGACGAGCGTCACCGGCATCGAGGAACTTGCGTTTGCGTTCGCCGTTCACGACACCCAACTCAATGAAGGTGTGCCCCATGCGACCGTTCTGCACAAAGTAGTTCTTTTGTCCTCCACCGACTCCGCCGCCATACGCCGCCCACCAGGTTGTACAAAGTCGAGTGTGGGTCCGAGGTTTGAAAAGATGGGCGGTTTCCGCGGTGATTTCTTGACTCGTCTGACGCAATGGAGAGATGTCGTCCATGATCCAGAAACTTCGCCCGAAGGTGGCGATGCACAGATCCTCGTCTTTCACTTTGATGTCATGAACGGCGACGGCAGGCAGATCGATGTTGAACCGCTGCCAGGATGCCCCGTCGTCGAGGGAGTTAAAGAGACCGGACTCGGTTCCGACGAAGAGCAAACCCTTACGCACGGTGTCCTCGCGGATGACGCGAGTGATTTCATCTTGGGGAAAGTTCTTACTCAGATCTGTCCAGGTCTTGCCGTAGTCGTTTGTCTTGAACAGGTAAGGCTTGAAGTCGTTGTCGGTACGGTAACGACTGATCGCGAAATAAGCGGTGCCAGCATCATGCGGCGAGGCCTCGATCCCGTAAACGTCAGCAACATCGAGCATGCTGGGAGGAGTGACATTCTTCCAGGTTTTTCCGGCATCCTGCGTGACGTGAATCAGTCCGTCGTCGCTGCCGACCCAGATCACGCCTTTCTTGACGGTTGAGGCGACCATGCGGTGGATGGTGCAATAGGCTTCCTGCCCCGAACTTTCCGGAGACGAAGGAGATCCTCCCAACTGCTGCTTCGATTTGTCATCCGTGGTCAGATCGTCACTGATTTTTTCCCAGCTATTGCCCCGGTCACAGCTGCGAAACACGCATTCCGCGGCTGTGTAGATCGTCTCCGGATCGAAGGGGTCGAGGATAATCGGCGCATGCCAATTGAAGCGATACTTCGCATCTTTCTGGCCGCGTCCGAAAGTAGAGGTCGGCCAAACGTTGATCGCCTCCCAGGCTCCGGTCTTCAAATTGACGCGTTGGATCGGGCCACCACCATAGGCCATGGTGCTCTGGGCGAGGTGGTAGATGATATTCGGATCGTTGGGATGTGGCACGGCCGCGCCGGATTCTCCGCTGCCAATGACAGTGACATCGGTATTGGAAATGCCGCCGTAAACCGAGGCTGAGGCAACCTTCCATCCGATCAAGTCTTGCGCGTTTCCGTACAGGTTGTAGGGAAACTGGTTGTCGACATTAACACGGTAGATCTGTTGGTTTGGCTGAGTGTAGGGCGTCGACCAGGTCTTGCCGCCGTTGAGAGTGACCATCGCCCCGCCATCGTGGGTAATGATCATGCGGTCCGAGTCCTTCGGATCGAAGGCCATGTCGTGGAAATCGTCCTTGGTGCCGCTGCGCTGCTGCCAGGTTTCCCCGCCATCTAATGATTGCCACAACTTGTTAGAGAGAACCCACAGTTCATCTCCGTCGTGCGGGCTGGCATACAAGTGATGGTAGTAGAACGGTCGCTGGATGATGCCAGTGTGATTGCTCAAAAACTTCCAGGTCTTGCCGCCATCTTCCGACCGATAGAGACCATTCCCCTCTTTCGAGTCGATTAGCGCCGAGATGCGATTGGGCATCTTCTTGGAATGGGCGAGGCCTACGCGCCCCCAGTCACCATCAGGCAGACCTGCATTCTTCGTGAGATCTGTCCATGTGTTCCCACCATCGGTTGATTTGAAAACTCCGCTATTCGGCCCACCGGCATCCAGGATCCAAGTCTTGCGAAGAATCTCAAATGTCGATGCGTAGAGCGTGTCCGGTTCGTTTTCGCTCATGACCAAGTCAATGACACCGGCTTGCTCGTGTTTGAAGAAGATCTGTCTCCACGTTTTGCCACCGTCCTTGCTGCGGTAAATGCCACGGTCCTTGCTCGGACCAAAGGGGTTACCGATGACGGAGACGTAAACCAAATCCGGGTTCTCGGGGTGAACACGGACTCGCGAGATATTCATCGTTTTCTTCAGGCCGATGTGTGCCCAGGTCTTGCCACCATCAGTCGATTTATACATGCCATCACCCCAGGAGACGCAATCGCGCAGTTGCGGCTCGCCGGTGCCAACATAGAGGATGTTTGGATTGGTCGGCGAAATTGCCATCGCACCGATGGAGCCAACATTGATCTGGCCATCGCTGATGGGCAGCCAGTATTGCCCCGCGTCCTCGGTTTTCCACACACCGCCCGAAGAGTGGCCGTGGTAGAAGAGATTTCTATCGGTCGGGTGCATGGTCACCGTGGTGCCACGGACTCCAATATATGGCCCGACGCAACGCCACTCCAACGCCTGGATCGACGACCGGAATTCGTCGGCCAGAACATGACCTGTGAAGAAACTGGACAACAACAAAGCTGCCAATGCGCCGATTGCGTTGGGACGATGACAATTTCTGTACTTCATGATCATGCTCCGAATGAGTGAAACTCTCGATTGGTCTCTGATTTGTTCTGCTCCCAAATCTCTCAAAACTGCCCGATTACTTTGCCGCCCGCTCGCATTGCCAATGCTCGCCACAAATCCAGGTCGATACTGTCTGTAACCGATCGCACTGAACCATCCATCAGCAGCGCGTTGACACTCCCTGAGTGATAACCGCTCATCGGAGCAACGGGGTGAACCGAAGGTGGCGGCCAAAAGTCCATCAGCATACACTGGGCAAGGCGTTTTCCTTTGGTCATTTCGTGCCAAATCGAGTGGCAACCGGTGAAAATCCCATGAATTCCGAGCCGACAATTGATCGCGATGTGGTTGTTCCCATTGTCGAAAGCATTCAAGCCCTCGACGGCGATATCGAGTCGTTGCTCGAGGACAGCCATCTCATCAGGTTGTGGTCGGACCCAGCGATCGACGTTCTGCCTGAAGCAAACGTTTGGAAGATGTTTGAACTTGGTGCTCAGGAGTTGAATCTTCCCGAAATCGGGCTGCAAACCGGCTCGCAACTGCGCATTCGTGATCTAGGACCCTTTGGCAATCGCCTTGAACAAGGCTTGACGTTGTTTCACTGCCTAACGGAATACGTCAGCACCGTGAATCGTTACAGTTCTCATGCAGCGTTCTGGCTGGATCACCAACCAGGCGGAGTCTGGTTCTGCCGGCGCGGAATCGATCTGATCGACGAAGGGCGCGAATACGTCGAACAGTTTACGTTGCAACTGATGATTCGTCTGGCCCGACTTGCCACTGGGCTCGATTGGGTTCCTGCCTATGTTCGCGTCCAAGCCAAGACGCTTCGGCCTTACCGAGATTTTGAAGCGTTCGATTCAACTGAGTTGGAGGGAGGACACGCGACAACTGCAGCTTGGATACCATCCGTGGAGCTGTTAAGAGTGATTCAACGTGATGACGACGACCCCTTCACACAGCTCGTTCGGGAGACTGTCTCGATTGGGGAGGATCAAGAAAGTCCCAGTTTGAACGACACGGCGGATCGGCTCGGAACGAGCAAGCGA
>CBDUAB010000354.1:0-5073 GCA_965365045.1 uncultured Planctomycetales bacterium | reverse complement strand
AGTAGCTGACGGCCGTGTCGCTTGGGCCGTTGCTCGGCTGCTGCTCATCGCACCGCGTAATGGACGGCGCCGATAGAGCGATAATGGTGAGCGCGATACAAGAAATGGGTCTTGCGAATGGGGCGAACATCGGCACGTCCTCAACGAAGAGGCGAAGACGGAAGGTGGGGAATTCTCCACTAGCCTACCTACCTCACATTAAGGATGTCAAGGTCCTAATATCTACTTAGGTAGGCAGTCGTACTCAGCTATGTGGAAGAAGTTCACCGTGCGGATCCGCACACTACGTCCCTTGCCGTGTTGCGTCATCTACGGCTACCTATCTCAAGCCAATGATTGCGAACCGCGTCACACCTGATAAACTCACAGCGAAATGGACCTACCTGTCCTGGATTGTTTGCGCATGTGAGCTTTTGCCTCGTCGGCTGTTTTTCCTTTGTCTTCTAGTGTCTTGAGGAGTCGTTGCCATGAAAAGGGCTTTGTCTGTCGGAATCACTTTGTCCGTGATCGTTTTTGCGTCGCTTGCCGCGACTGGTCAAGTGAAGAAAGGTGAAACTCGCTTACTGCTGACGAAACAACTTATGGGAGGCCTTGTGGGCCCAAACTGCAAGGGGCTCGGAGACGGATTAAAGGAGGCGCCGGCCGATGACAAAGCATGGGCGGCACTGGCGACAAAGGCCGCGTTGCTAAACGAAGCCAGCTACGTTTTGATGGCGGATGGACGTTGTCCGGACGGAGTTTGGGCCGGCGCGGCGACGGCCCTTCGTGAAGGAAGCGCGGCGGTTTACGAAAAGATCGAAGCGAAGGATGCGGAAGGCGCACAGGCCGCCTTCAAGACCATGACCCAAGCCTGCGGCACTTGCCATAAAGCACACAAGAAGAAGTCAAGTTAACCACTGGCTGATTACATTTCCGGCAACACCGGTTAGGCGCGCGTCGAGACCGTTGAAGCGATGCGTCAGCTTCAAATGGTCCATGCCAAACAGGTGTAGCATCGTCGCGTGCCAATCGTTGACGTGTACCGGATCGCGCGCGATGGACCAACCGATCTCGTCCGTTGCGCCGTAAGTGAGACCGCCATTCACGCCGCCACCGGCCATCCACGTTGAAAAAGCATACGGGTGGTGGTCGCGACCGGTGACTTTGGCATACCCCTGACGATTTTCTCCCAGCGGCGTGCGACCAAACTCGCCGGCCCAGACAACCAAAGTCGAGTCGAGCAGCCCACGTTCTTCTAGGTCCTTGATCAACGCTGCTACGGGTTGGTCGGCCATGCCGCAGTTGTGCGACAATTCGGCGTCGAGATTCGAGTGATGGTCCCACGAAGCATAGTTAATTTGGACAAAACGGACGCCGCGCTCAACGAGCCGACGTGCTAGCAAGCAGTTCTTTGCGAAAGTATCGTACTGACCTGGACCTCCACCTCGTTGCGCTGCGGTCGAAGGATCCTTCCGACCCACGCCATAGCTATCGAGTGTTGTTTGAGTTTCACGTGATAAGTCAATTAGCTCCGGGGCCGCCGCCTGCATGCGAAAGGCAAGTTCATAACTGGCAATACGACTATTGATTTCGGGATCACCCACAACGGCGTGATGTGCTTCGTTTATCTCGCGCAGCGCGTCCAAGGCGACACGTTGAAGTTGGGGTGTCAGGCCCGTGGGGTTGTTCAAGTTAAGTACTGGTTCGCCCTGATTACGGAATAACACACCGGCATAAACGGAAGGCAAGAAGCCACTTTGCCAAAGTGAAGCGCCACCGCTCGTTCCGCGTCCCGCCGGGAGGACGACGTAACCCGGTAAGTTCTGCGATTCACTGCCCAGTCCCCATGCCAGCCATGCGCCCGCGGTCGGCAGTCCAAAAAACGATCGGCCGCAGAATAGCGTCAGTTGCGCGGGGTGATGGTTGAATTGATCAGTGTGCATCGAGCGGACCATGAGCATCTTGTCCGCACATGATGCCAGCCGCGGCGTGAGATCACTGAATTCCATTCCGCTTTCTCCGTGCTTTGTGAATTCACGGTTACTTCCCTGCAAGACGGCCGTTTCTTTCTTGATAAAGGCAAAGCGGACTTCCTTGGTCAGTGATTCTGGCAAAGGTTTGCCATGCATTTCGTTGAGTAGCGGCTTGGAATCCCACAGATCAATTTGACTAGGCCCACCTTCCAGAAAAATGAAGATACAAGCTTTAGCTTTGGCCCCAAAATGTGGAGGTTTCGGAGCAAGCGGATCAGTACGCGCAGGGGAGCTGCGGGCATCCTCGGCATTTAGCATGCCGTCATCCGCAAGCAGTTGCCCGAGAGCGGCTAACCCAACCAAGCGTAGTACAGCCGCTTGATCGAAACGTGTCGGTCGGCTTCCAATGATGGCGTGAAGCCGCGTTCTTCCAGTCGCGCCAACGTGAAACGATCGATCTCGTTCCGCACCCAGTTTTCATTCTTCACGGCGGGCGGTCGAGCATCCTCGAGTGGTAGAAACGCCCAATGAACAGACGACTTGGCGCCTTGGGCGATCCACCGATTGAGTAATTCGACCTCATGAGGCGTGAGTCGCTCTTCGTCTTCGGGTGGCATCCGCTCGTCGCTATCGTCGGAGAGGACGCGGCGGATCAATTCACTTTCGTTCGGCTTGGGCAACCGGATTCGTCGACTTGGATAACGACAGCAATCTTGATCTGTGGGTCGTTAACGGCAACACCATGGAAATGCCAGCTGACAACAGCCGTCTCGTGCCCCAGCGAATGCACATTTTCCGGCAACTGGCGACCGAGGGTTTTTTTGAGATGGGCACGCTCGTATGCCCTCGGCTTGATGAGCCGTTCGTGGGGCGCGGCGGAGCGCACGCCGATTACGACAACGATGGCAAGATGGACTTGGCGGTCATGGTGCATGGGGACCAACCAATCCTGCTGCACAACGAATCGGTTGGGGTTGGTCACTGGATCGTTGTGCGATTGCGACAGATCGCTGCCAACACGCGTGCCTTGGGTGCCCGAGTCACTGTGCGCACTGGTGACGTCGTACAGACCGCACAGGTCGGGTCCGATTGTTCTTATTTATCCCAAAGCGACACAGACCTGCACTTTGGCATCGGCCAGGCCGAAGTCGTTGACGAGCTGACGATTTACTGGCCTGACGGAATCCAAGAGACGCATCGGAACGTGCTGCCCAACCAACTAGCGAGCTACACGCACGCGCCTCAGTATGCGACGGCTCCGCCCGCAGAGTGAGTTTTCAGTTGGAGAGAGCGAGTTTGGCTTGTGGTTGCATAAAACCTCGCCTTGGATCACGATTTGGAGCTTTGTTTCACGTTGCTTTCATGTTTTTTAGGATTGGTTTGTAGCATTCACATTTCGTGAGGTTTGCGGACGATCGCTTGAGCTGGCTTTTGGCTACGATGTTTTTCGAAGCGATTGTCAACTGAAAGTCTCCAACGGGGTGGCTCTGACTCGCCAAACGATATTGCAGAAAAAACGCCGACGGGGTGTCCCTATGTCAGCCCAGGGTGGAGTGACGTGAGTAAAACGAACGTCGCGCAACCCTGGGTAACGAGGAATGCGCTGACCGAGAACCCCGAAGGGGTGATCCTAAATGGCGTATGGGTTGATTTGTCAATCCGCAACGTATCGCCCGTCAATCTCAATTCCATGTCGACTACAGATTTCGAGGAATTCGTCCTTAGACCTTAAACGTCACCATAAATAATGCGACCGATGACTTTGGCTAATGATTGTGACATGATTCTGACCTCTTTGTAGGGCCACCCCTTCGGGGTTTTTGTTTCCGACCCGATTAGTTACCCAGGGTTGCGCGAATGTTCGCTGTGGCTCACGTTCCCTCCACCCTGGGCTGACATAGGATCACCCCTTCGGGGTTTTTGTACAACATCGTTTGGCGAGTCAGGATCACCCCTGCCGAGGTTACTGCATTCAAGCGACAAACCGAAAAGTTGTTTTTTAACCGGTCGCTACGTTAACTCGTTATTATTACAACGCTGGGGGTTAAAAGGTCGCCATATAAACACGTCTTTTTTATGCAACGCTGGGGTTTGCATGCGAAGACGGTCGGCAATTTGGGCCTTGATCATGTATTGCCGGCGGGCGTGAGCTGGAGATTGGGCCGGCACGGCGACACCCCTCCGTGAAGGAAGCGAAGCTATTTACGGGAAGATCGAAGCTAAAGACGCGGAGGGGCGCTGGCGGCTTTTAAGGCTATGACGCAAGCCTGCGGCGCATGCCGCAACCCCATGAGCACTAAACATGACGATGTTTCACTCCAGGATTCTGCGGTGGACCAGCGAGTAGTATCGAAAACGCCTCGGCATGTGCGAACCAACGGATGCGACAATGATCACCGCAACCAGGATGGCCACACGATAGTTCCAAAACCACGGGATGAGGCTGAGGAGAATCAGTTTGCAAAAAACGAAAACACCTCGACCTTGGTAGCACCACCGACAGCTCGGATAGGCTTCGATCACCACGAGGACAAAGCCGGTTAAGATCGATAGATACAACCAAATCACGAGCTGTTCCGCGCTGACATCGAAAACGTGCCCGCCAAACAAGATCCCTGTTACGCCGATATGGGCCGTTCGAAACGCGATGTTCCACGCCCGCGCGTGCCGTAGAATTCGTGGCTGCCGTGGAAACAGGATTTGGGTAAGTGTCTTGACCAACGCAGCCGAGCTCCGCGATTCACGCCTTTTAGGCGGCACGTATGGAGAAGTGGGGATCAATTGCCGTTAACGGTTTGTGGTTGAGCAAAGTCATATTGCAACCACTCCCGCGTGCCACGCCTGTCCCACCAAGTGTGACGCGGTACGTCATGGTCGATCGAGCTGCCAGGTTCGATCTGGTCGTTGACTGCTTCGACGGCATCGGCTTGCCCAACATGCGACGCGGACGCTCGGCTGGTCGAGGCGATCGTCGGCATTGGCTGAACACGAGCCATCTTCGAATCGCGCGCCACCCAGACCGCCATCTCGCCGACCTTCCGGTGCGCCCAAGCGTAATAGGGAATTGCGGTGACAGGCGACAGGTTGCCACTCAAAGCAGCCACATCCGCCACTCCGGCGT
>CBDUAB010000353.1:0-5078 GCA_965365045.1 uncultured Planctomycetales bacterium | reverse complement strand
CCAAGCAAACGAATCGGAACTCGATTCACGCGGTTTCTCACTGGTTTTTTGCACGTTTCCCATGGCATTGGCGAGTCCAATTATAGTTATGGAGAGCCAAGGGAGCACTGTCTCCGGTTGCTTGCCGCTTGACAATTTGCTAGGGTTACGGGATTCGGCACGGTATTTCCGGGTTTGTAGGCCGCTGCGTTAGCGTCCCCCGCCGTGTAGTCCCTTTTTTGTTTTTGTCTGGGAAGTCTCCACAGCCGCTTTGGTGGCAGTCGCGCAACCTCTGGATTCTTGCGCCCACTGGTCAGACCTCTAACGCGACTTCCTTTCGTTAGTTCCCAGCATATTTGGAATCTCGTTCAAACATGGTAAATCGCAATCTCATTCGCAATTTGGAAAGCGACGCCGACCTCACCGCGGAAATCGAAGCGGCCGTCGCTGTCGCACACGACGCAAGTCTCGAAACGGTACAACCAGATGAAATCATTGATCTGAACAAGATTGTTCAAGGACGCGTGATTCGCGTTGGTGATGGAAACGTTTTGATCGACGTGGGCTTCAAAAGTGAAGGCGTCATTCCGGCGAACGAATGGGATGAAGAAGAGGAACCACCCAAACCTGGCGACATCGTACAGGTTCTGGTCGAAGATCTCGATGACGGTTCATCGGACGATCCCTACGGTATGATCACGCTCAGCAAACGCAAGGCGGAAAAGATCATCGCGTGGCAAGAGATGATGAAGACCGTCGAGGAAGGCCAAGTTATCACCGGTACGGTGACACGCAAAATCAAAGGTGGTCTGCTTGTCGACATTGGCGTGAATGTCTTTCTGCCCGCCAGCCAAGTCGACATCCGACGTCCGTCCGACATCGGCGACTACATCGGTCGTGCCGTGCAGTGTGAAGTTCTCAAAATCGACGAAGCACGCCGTAACATCGTCGTGAGCCGCCGGTCGTTGATTGAAAAACAACGACAGGAAGACCGCGATCAATTGCTTCGCGAGCTCGAAGTCGGTCAGCTCCGCAAAGGTGTCGTCAAGAACATCGCTGAATTTGGTGCCTTTGTCGATCTTGGTGGCATTGATGGTTTGTTGCACATCATTGATATGAGCTGGGGGCGGATTGGCCATCCGTCCGAAATGGTTTCGATTGACGAAGAAATCGAAGTCGCAATTCTCAACATCGACCACGAAAAGGGTAAGATCGCGCTGGGACTCAAACAGAAGACACCGAGCCCTTGGGAGAATGTTGAAGAACGTTACCCGGTTGGCGGTACCGTCAACGGCTCAGTCGTGAATGTCATGAGCTACGGTGCATTTGTCAAACTCGAAGAAGGCATCGAAGGCCTGGTTCACATCAGCGAAATGTCTTGGACCAAACGCGTAAGCCACCCCAGCGAGCTGGTGCAAATCGGCGACGAGATCGACGTTGTCGTTTTGGGAGTTGACAAGAAGAAACAGGAGATTTCGTTGGGGATGCGTCAAACTCAAGAGAATCCCTGGACACAGGTTTCTGGGAAATACCCTGAAGGTAGCGTCGTCACCGGCAAAGTGCGGAACCTCACCAACTACGGTGCGTTTGTCGAATTGGAAGAAGGCATCGACGGATTATTACACGTGTCGGATATGTCTTGGACACGGAAGATTGGGCATCCTAGCGAAATGCTTGAAAAGGGCCAGGAACTCGAATGCAAAGTGCTTTCAGTGGATCAAGACCGCCGCCGCATCGCGCTGGGACTCAAGCAGAACGAACAGGATCCGTGGACCGATTCGATTCCATCGAAGTATCAAGCCGGACAGTTGGTTAGTGGCAAGGTCACCAAAATAACGAACTTTGGCGTGTTTGTTGGCCTCGAGGACGGGCTGGAAGGCTTGTTGCACATTTCTGAGCTGGCCGACCATAAGATCGAAAACGCAGAAGAAGTCGTCGCCGTTGGTGATGAAATCGAAGTCAAGATTCTTCGCGTTGACACCGACGAACGCAAGATTGGCTTGTCGCGTAAACGAGTCGAATGGGCCGAGGAACAAGAAGCCGAGGCGGCTGCCGCCGAAGCGGCCGACTCCGGGGAGGCGCGGTCCGCGGGTCCCACGAAGGAACTCAAGGGTGGGCTAGGATCCTCCGGTCCACTTATTCAGCCGACGGGTGGCAAAGAGCGGGCGGACGAGGTGGCGGTGGCAGTAAAAGCAGTCGAAGAAGTGGCAGTAGAAGAGGTGGCAGTGGAAGCGGCTGAAGAGGTAGCAGTAGAAGCGGCCGTAGAAGCGGCCGTAAAAGTGGCTGACGCGGATGATATCGCAGAAACGGATGATGAGGAGCAAAGCGAATAGTTGCCCCACATCATAATCCGAACGAACTAACAGGGCTGCCGTTACCGGTAGCCCTTTTTTGTTTTCTGACGGCAGTCTTGAGATCATTTCGGCACCTGAAAGCCCGGACATCGGAATCAAATACAGCCCGTAGCACGTCCGGAAACCGAAGAACGATCGCCGCGTAAGCGGCCTTGGCCAACAACGCCGTTTCGTTGACAAGTGCCGTTTTCATCCATAGTCGCGGAAACAAGGTCATATTCGGAATACGGTTATATTCGGAATACCTTGTCAGTTGACGAGAGCGGTGTAGTGGGTCGGTCGACGTCGACGATAGTGTCTTCTGGTCACACTACGTACACGCGACGAAAAGAGTCTGAAATGCCCAAAGCGTCAAAAGGCGTCCGAGAATCCAGTAAGAAAAAGATTGGTTCAGCTTCGGTCCAAACTCCTTTGGAAACGTATCTTCGTGAAATCAACGAGACAGCATTGCTCACGGCGGATGACGAAAAGGAATTGGCCAACCTGATTGCCGACGGCGACACCCGAGCGCGAGACCGAATGGTGCGAGCCAACCTCCGACTCGTTGTGAACATTGCCCGCGGATACACAAACAAAGGACTCAGCTTGCAAGATTTGATCGAAGAAGGCAACCTCGGACTGATGCGCGCCGTCGAGGGCTTCGATCCGAACGTCGGTACTCGTTTCAGCACATACGCCAGTTACTGGATTAAGCAATCGATCAAACGAGCACTGATCAACTCGGCGAAGACGATTCGTATTCCCGCCTACATGGTCGAATTACTATCGAAATGGCGCCGGGCCAGCACGCGTTTGTCCGAAGAATTAGGTCGCTCACCCACTCCCGAAGAAGTTGCCCGTGTCTTGGGTCTGCCAAAGAAGAAGCTGCCAATCGTCAAGAAAGCCATCAAAATCTACAACAGCACGCCCCAAACCGACCAATCCGATTCGGGCTGGTCGCTCAGCGATATGGTAATGGATGAACGCGCCAAGACGCCGGAAGACGAGCTGTTGGAGCATGACGTTCTCAGTCATGTGCACCGCATGATGCAAACGATGGATACCCGGGAGGCGACTGTACTGAAAATGCGGTTTGGGCTGGAAGACGGGGAGCCGCATACACTCAAGGAAATCGGCGAGAAATTAGGCTTGACGCGCGAGCGGGTACGGCAAATCGAAACGGAAGCGCTGCGAAAACTGGCTCATGGCTTGGAAGACAATCGCGAACGCGCGTTGGACATCCTCAATGTCCGCCGCTAAGCTTTGTGGAATGAACGCGGCGACCCAACTAAATCTGAAAGATTACATCCGCGACATTCCTGACTTTCCCAAGCCAGGCATTTTGTTTCGTGATATCACGCCGCTTCTGGCCGCACCCGTGGCTTTTCGGGAGTCAATTCGGCGCTTTGCCGACAAATATCGGGATTGCGAAATTGATGTGGTGGTCGCCGCCGAAGCGCGAGGATTCATCTTTGCCGCTCCGTTGGCATTAGAGCTTGATATCGCCTTCGTTCCGGTGCGGAAACCTGGCAAGCTGCCCCATGATACACGCGCGTTTGAATATGATCTCGAATACGGCACGGACAAGTTGGAAATCCATGTCGACGGAATCGAGCCAGGTCAAAAGGTGCTTATCGTCGACGATTTGTTGGCAACAGGCGGCACCGTCGGTGCCTGCTGCAAGCTCGTTGAACGAGCTGACGCCGAGATTGTGAGTTGCGCGTTCTTAATCGAGCTACGTGGCTTGGGCGGTGCTGAGCGAGTCGCGCCACAGGACACCTTTGCCCTACTGCACTACGGATGAGCCCACCGGTAACAGCTAGCTGACGCGTATCCAGCTTCGTCAACACGCGATACGACAGGGCGTCCGTCAAGCTGTACCAAACGTGCTTTCAATGCAAGCAGCGAAACGATCTTGACCCGTGCTGTCAGGCAAGTTATTACATCCACGCCTGTCTAACTGCCTTTCGGCCACGGAATCACACAGTCGCAGCATGTTGTCTCGTCCCTCGGCGTTCCCGCCGCGCACAAACCGCCCGAATTTCTCGCTTGTGATGGCGGGTGTTTGCCTCTTTGCAAGCAACTCATTTGCACAACGCGTACGATTTCCGACGCCCGTGTATCCATATCCTACGACTGTTTCGCCATGGACACCCGGCGTACCGTCGACGTCGCCACCAACACAGTATCCGAACGCCGCCAATCCAGGCGCCACGTTGAACGGGCAGATCATGCCGTTCGATCCTTATGCGCAGCCGACGGCTACCACCCCACCCGCGTTTGGTCTTCCCACGGTTCCGCCGTCCGTAGGGCCCGGTTTTCCTCCGCCGCCCGGCGTGACCAGCCAACCACCCTACCTACCCCCAACCCCTTACGCAGCCCCAGCCAATGTGCCTCCTGCCTTGCCACCCGGCTATGGCGTTACGGGACCACCAGTTCCATTGAACGGTACGATCCAAGCACCGCCGCAAACCTCCGTGTTTCCCGAGGGCATTCCTTGGAATCAACCGAATGACGGACCGTACCAACGACTTTTTCAGGACACAGGCGTCCGTTACACGTACCTTTACAGCGACGGTGACCCGACCGCGCTGGGAATCAATGAATTCGAACTGAGCACGTCGCTTGTTTTTCAGAGATTTGCCCGTACCGCTTCGGGCCTCCGCTTGACTCCCGGGTTCGTCTTTGATTTTCTCGACGGACCGTCTCAAGGCAGCGACCTGCCACCGCAACTCTATAGCGCCTACCTCGATGCTGCCTGGCGAC
>CBDUAB010000352.1:0-5093 GCA_965365045.1 uncultured Planctomycetales bacterium | reverse complement strand
TACGTTCGATCTGAGTGCCGTTATTGTAATGGAAGACGTCAGCGCCAGTTGGGCTTATCTGGTTTACGATCGCGTCGCCGGCGCTGTTGAAGGCACCTAGAGACACACGAATCGGTACGATGTTCAAGGTGTGCGATCCATCTAACAACCATCCGAATGAAGACCCCTCGAATGCGACCCTGGAGATATCAACGAAGTTGGCTCCATGTATCGTTCCAATATCGTCATCAGTAACGGTCGTGATGGGAAGTTCAAAGTTGGCGGATAGCATTAATCGCGCTTCGACATTCTCAAAGGCCAAATGACGCCCGAAAGCGGTTCCATGATGACGCCGTTTGCAGGTGCGTTTGTAGTCAATTCGCATGGCTAGTCTCTGGTTCGAGATTTTCGGATAGCGTTGATAAATCCGCGCCATTGCTATCGTGACCAAGTGACGCGGCGTGCATAGCCGGCTGTTCAGCGGTGGCTTTTCCTAAACGTCGCGAGACGCGGTCGTGATTGGCCACATAAGCGGCGAGTTGCGTGTCAAAAGCTTTACTATCTCCGGGCGCGGACTGCGTCGCCAGTTGTTGTTGCTGGACGGCTTCCTGATAAGCGGCAAGTGCAACGTCAAGGTCACCTATTTGTTCGGAACATGCGCCTAGATTACTCATCACGCCGGCCAAAGCGATGCGGTAGCGAACGTCGCGTGGTTCCCGCTCGATCATTTGGCTGAGCCGTTGCCGCGATTTTTCCAACGCCCTGCGGCCTTCATACAGTTTGCCTGCGTCGTGTTGCAGTCGGCCGAGATTGTTGTAGCTGATGGCCAAGTCACGCGGATGTTGAAAAACCGACGGTTCTTTTCGCGCCAGTCGCTCTTGCAGTTCGATCGCCCGCTCGTAGCAGTGACGTGCTTTGTCATGCTGTTGATCATTTTTGTGAAAGGCGCCCAGGTTATTCAGTGAGAGGGCAAGATCGCTTTGGTACCTCAGGTTCTTGGGCCAGCGCTCGGTAAGGCTTTGTTGAATCTCGAATGAGCGTCGTGTGTACTCTGCCGCCTTGTCATTGTCGTGGCCCGCGTGGAGCCGGCTGAGATTGTTGTAGACCAATGCCAATTGACTTTGAACGCTGGCGTCATCGGGTGAAGTTAATAGGATGTGATTCAGCTTATCCACGGCACGTGCGTAGTAGCTCTCCGCCTGGCGCGTGTCGATTGCGCTGAAATGAAGTCCGAGATTGCTGAGCACGAGCGCCGTATCGGCTCGGTGTACGTGGTCAGCAGGCCAGCGTGCCATCGCCTGCTGATGCGTCGCCAGTGCATGAAGCAGCTCCGCTGTGGCCGGCTCGGCCTGAGATCGTTGGCTCAGTAGCAGACCAATATTGTTACAAGCCAGCCCGAGTCCGCGCAAATGGCGCCAGTTGTCAGGGTGCTCGGCTACGAGTTGGCCAAACAACTCTTTGGCCTGTTGGTATGCGCCGAGCGCATCGTCGGCGCTGGCGATCTGTTCATGGATCTGCCCCAACTTCAAGTGAGTCTTGGCAAGCTCCGCATTCAGCGATGGATCATCGCTCGCCTCGCGAACGAATTCCTCGTAGTAGCGGAGCGTCTCTCTCAGCAGGGCGGCGCGCGCGGGTTCGGTCCCGGGCACGACGGCCAACTGCTGCGCGAATGACGTGCCTAATCGATCAACGACCTCGCGAGCTTTCTGAAATCGCTCGGCCGCTCGTTCTTCACTGCGCTGAGCGGCCACGAATGCGTTTCTGGTTTTGACGTGCTCGCGGGCGACAAGGAATGCGCCAGCCGACGTCACTATTAACGTTACCAACACCAGCAGGAGGCAGGTCGCGACGAGGGTTCGATGCCGGCTGGCCCAACGAGCAGTGCGTTCGCCCAATGTGGGCGGCTTTGCCAGGACAGGCTCGCCGGCCAGGAAACGCTGCATGTCCGCGGTAAACTCCCCGGCGGATTGATAACGTCGCTCACGTGATTTGGCGATCGCCTTAAGGACGATCTTTTCCAAGTCCACCGGAATCGTGGCATCCAAGCCTCGCGGTTTGCGTGGTTCAACCGTATCGATGTGGTGTAACAGCTCGCGCTGTTCGACACCCTCGAACGGATGACGCAGTGTGAGCAGTTCGTACAGCGTCACCCCCAGCGAATAAATATCGGTGCGATGGTCCACCAAAGCGTTCTGTCCAGTGGCCTGCTCGGGGCTCATATAACGCAGTGTGCCAACAACATCGCCCGTGGCGGTGACTTTGGATTCGCTTTGGAGCAGCGCGACACCAAAATCGGTGACCCACAACTCTCCCTGCAGGTCGATTAACAAGTTGGATGGTTTGACGTCGCGATGAATCACTCCATAGTCATGGGCGTGCTGTAGGGCATCGCTGGCCTGAATCGCCAACCGCACCGCATTGCGATGATATTCCTTGCCCCGACGTGAACTCTTGGTGGAGCGTACACGCCCAGTGCTGCTGAATCCCCTTGATATGATAGGACGCATGTTCACTTGGCGCGAGTCCGCGGGACAGAAGTCCTGCGTCGCTGAGTCCTTATTGATCGACGGTCGGCCGTCCGCATCCGGTCGGCGCGACTGGCTCAGTGCACATTCCAAAGTTTGTCCGTCAATGTACTGCATGCTGTAGTAATGGACGCCCCGCTCGCAGCCGACGGCGTAGACAGGGACGATGTGCGGATGATGCAACTGTGCGGCAGCTTGGGCCTCGCGGGTAAAGCGTGCTAGCTGCTTTTGATGGAGAACAGCGGCGAAGGGAAGGATCTTGATTGCAACGCGACGATCGAGCGAAAGCTGGCGCGCTTCATAGACGACGCCCATTCCGCCATGGCCAATTTCCTTGATCAAGCGATAATCGCCAAGCTGTTGATTGTCGAGCAGGACGTCGTGGCCGTTGGTCGTGTCACTTGTATTCAACTCGTCGGCGGCTAACTGTAGGAATTCGATACCTTCCAAGTAACGACGTAAATGCGTGGCCAGCTCGGGGTTTTGTTTCAGGAGCGACTCTCGGTCCACATGCTCGCCTCGTTCGGACTGTGTCATGTAAGCATCGAGAATCTCCGCGAGACGATGTTGATGGTCACTGGTCAACGTCTCATTGTCGAGGACGGGTTTCATATCAGCTCTCGTGTCTTGAGTTTAGCACGCAGTTGTTCGATGGCCCGCAGCCACAGCATGCGAGTTGCGCCAGACGTCCGTCCCAATCGCTTTGCGACATCGTTGAAACTGAGGCCTTCAAGATTGCGCAACACGATGACCTCACGGTAATCTTCGGCAATCTCCGCTAATACGTCGGCCAAGATTACGGCGTGTTCCCGTTGCTGAGCAGCGGCGCTTGGTGAATGGCCGCTGTCAATCACTAGGGACCGAAGGCGCGCGCTAGACCGTTCCAAGGCGGTTCGCGTACCGTCCAGGGAAACTTCGCGGCGCACATCACGTTTGCCGGCGATAAGGTGTCGCTCGACCGTGCGTGCCAGATTGTTGACGAGAATCTGGCGCAGCCAAGCGATGAATTCGTGTTCCGTAGCACCACGGAAGCTGACAAAGTCGCGATGGGCCTCAAACAGTGTTTCCTGGACGACGTCCGATGGGCTCACGCGGGCACACAACCGTCGGTCGATCTGCGTCGTGGCGAGAATTCGTAAGTAGTGTCGATATGCCTCGAGCAATCGACCGAGACCATCGACGTCGCCACCGCGCGCTGCCATGAGCAGATCTTGAGGCCGCGGCGTTGCGTCACCGCTGTCAGAAGCTGAGATTCGCACGTTGAGAGCCGACATCGAGGCCTCGAATTGTGTGTTACCGTTTGGTCGTAACTCCAAGCACAATCACGACTTCTATTGTAGGCCGTTTCGGCGAAGTTGTGTCACGGGAAATCCTCACGAGGCGGAAAGAAGCCTTAAGTGACCATAGGACCTCCCGACGACGTATCACAGCCAGCAAAGGCAAAACTACGGGGTTTGGCTGCGTTTTCATTGTTTCCGTCGCTCGTGGTCCTTACTCGCTGGCAGATTCTTCGGTCGCTGTCCCTCTGGATGACACGATCGCAATTGAACGCCCATAAATCGCAGTTCGCCGAATCGAACGAATACGTTTCCCAAGAAGCTCCGCGCGTGACAACACAGTTACCAGCCGGCCTCTAATTGGACAGCGGCATTTTGCGCCATCTGGAAAAACAGTCACAAGTTCGGAGAAACGACGATGCTGAGGTTTCATTTTGCGAGCAAATCTCGCCGGCACTATCCACAACGCACGTTTTCACTGGAGCTACTGGAAGCGAAGCAACTTTTTGCTAGCGACATCGCGGCGTGTTTCGCGGCGGAATTCGAACCAAGCGAGCCCAGAAGCGCGTTGCCAACACTTACCCCCGCGACGCCACTAGATAGAAATCCGAATGACGAGTCCGCCGACTTTCCGCGATTTGAAAATGCACGCCAATTCAAGCGTTACATTATTGATGCAGCCACTGAACAATACGGGGCACGATTCGGTCAGTACGTGTCGCAGTATGATCCATGGTATCGGCTTGATCCTATGTTTTGGTCGGTAATCGACGCAAGTATTGACATACGAGCTGCGACAACTTCACCGGTGTTTCAAACGAATTTGGCGTTTGCTGATTTTTCCGCTACGGATCATTCTACAACCAATGTGCAAATCGAAGACGTTGACGAGGCGGACCTGGTGGAAACCGACGGTGCCTATTTGTACATCATGTCAGGTAAGGAACTGACGATCGTCGACGTGCGAGATGCTAGCAGCATGAAGGTGCGCTCACGTTTGAATTTCCCGGAAGTTTCCGATTCAACTACGGCCTATCGTTTCGACCAAACGGGTGGAATGTACTTGTACCAGGATCGTCTCACGATCGTTTCTCACAACTTCGACAGCACGTTGGTAACGATCTTGGATATTGGCGATCGAAGCATGCCCACGATCGTCGAAACCGCTCAACTGGACGGGCGCCTCGCCAGTTCGCGTGCTGTGGACGACAAGCTTTATCTCGTTCTCAATCAGACCTTTAATCTACCGAAACTGGCAACGGTGCATGAACAGATCGGAAGAGCGTCGTGTAGGGAAAGAGTGTAGATCTCG
>CBDUAB010000351.1:0-5107 GCA_965365045.1 uncultured Planctomycetales bacterium | reverse complement strand
CGTATCTTTCGCCGTTTGGAGTGGACTCGTCGTGGTAATCGGACTTCGTCGTCGTCGGAGTCGTCGAGTGGCCTAACAACAACGAAGTGCCTCTTGCGATAGTCCGATACAGAAATGCACTTTACAAAGATGTCCGGTGGCCCGACGCGCGAGGGACACACTACCGCATGACGTAAACCCCTGGATCGGTTTAACCTTGTGCGGGTCGGGTTATTGAAGAAAGTCCCCGGAGTTCATCGTAGGATTGACGGTTGCCCTCCAAAGGGGCAGCTGGCCAAGGGCGAGTCATTTAGCCTCCGTTTGACACATGGTCGGCAGTGTGCGGACCATTCTGGTGTGTCTTTTCGCAATGCAGCAAGCGCGCCAAGATGACTCGCCGCCGGCAGCGTAAACCATCATTGCCCGGCGGCGATGCGGTCGGGTCTAATGCCATATCCGAGATGATGCGCATCGCCAGACCCTGCAAGACGGCAGTGTTCCTGATCTCGACCGCGTCTGCGTTCGCGTTGCCACCGTGGTTGATAGAATCTGTCACGACGAAAAGGCATCAGCCCGGCGGGCCTTCGCCACGAATTACACCGTATTTCGGACCACCGCGCCGTTGTGGTCCCGCCAACGTTGGCCCTTCCAACGATCGGTGATAAGATGGAAATAGACATTGTAAACGGCCGTGGGATATTGAAACGGGTCGGCGAATGTCGTCTGCCCGAAGGCATGCCATGAGCACAACAGCAACGTTCACGGTCGAAGAATACGAACGCATGATCGACTGCGGCGCGTTTACCGGACCGAACCAAAAACGCATCGAGTTGATTCGAGGAGAACTACGGATGATGAGTCCCCAAGGAGCGGGTCACGCAGAACTCGTTGGGGAGTTGGAAGAATGGAGCCACGATGTCGTAGACCGTGATCGCATAAAGATTCGCATCCAATCGCCGGTGAACATTCTCGAGTTGGACGCACAACCCGAACCAGATCTTGTCTGGGCGCAACGCAAATCCTACGCTCAGCGAAAACCCGAAGCTCATGAAGTCTTGCTGCTGATCGAAGTGGCTGACAGCAGTCTCTCGTACGACCTGGGCGAGAAATGCCAACTGTATGCCGAAGCCGGCATCCGTGATTTTTGGGTCTTTGACATCCCGAACCGCCTCGTCCACGTCTTTCGTGAGCCAAGCCCGAAAGACTTCCAAAATCGTGAAAAGCTCTCCACTAAAGAGCATGTCACTCCGTTATTCGTGAAAAACGTTTCACTCTCAGTTGCGGAAATGTTTTCTTGCCTGGACGAGTGACGCCTTCATCTTCTGGTCACTTTTTAAGCTTCGTCGCCACCCTCTATATCTTCAAGAGCGGGAACAGGACCGGGCCGCTGTTGACGCAATTGGCGCAGCTCATCGAATACCTTCTCCATCTGCTCGTTCATTTCCTCCAACTGGCTTTCGAATTCGGGAAACGAGAAATCCTCTGGCAGGAACTGTTGAATGCGAGGCACAGCTTGTGGAAACGTACGTTGTAGGTTCGGCAAGCTGAACTGCGTTCTGCCGCCCAACATTGATTCGACGTGAGCGCGAACGTCCGGGGGAAGCTGGTCAAGATCGTTCTCAGTCAGCTCCCAAGTGTTGCCGTCTTTTTCTACTTTGATCTTGGCTGGCTCGTCGTTCTCACGTTGGATCTGTACTTTTATGTTGTTCTCGAATGCCTGGCCGGTATTGGAGTTGGCTTTGGGCCTCAAATTGGGTCCGAAGAAGTGAAAACGTGATCGTCCTTGGCCGCCTCGGCCTTTTTCCAAACGATCGATCCAATCGCGCAGGCGCCCGAGTTCTTGCGGATTCACGGCAGTGCCACCGGGCCACTGTTGCTCACGACCCAGGCTTAATGTTTTTGGACGTGCCGTGGGCGATATCCGCGCCGACATCTGCTGGCCAGCACGCATCCATTTCAGTTCGAGACTGCCGTCCCGTGGGGCACGCACCTCATCGACGAGAGTCCTTGCATCCGTCAATGGATTGCCGTCTAGCTCCGTCAAGATGTCGTGACGCCGTAAGCCCGCATTGGCGGCGGGACTGTCTGGGATGACTTGTTCGACCAGGACACCCGCACCGCCGGGTAACGATACATGAGCCATCAAGTTCTCGGGAATAGGACCCACGGCGACACCAATCCAACGATCAGTGGACGGAGCCGGTGATTGCAGGGCTCTACCCTCCTCCACATCATTCAACAACGTCGTGTCGGGAACATTCAATTCCGCATGTCCAAGTTTTAGATTTTCCTGCGCCCAGCCAACTCCTACCGCGAGGGCGAGGAAGCATCCACACAGTAAAGCAACTAATTGATTCTTGTTCATGTCTTTTCTCCTTCCTGATTGTGAAGCGCCTTGTGTCATCCTGAGGGAGCGACAGCGAGTGAAGGATCTGCCAGCGGCGCTGAAGCTGCTGGGAGATCCTTCACCTCGTGTTACTCGGCTCAGGATGACAACTAACGCATAAAAGCCTAATCAAACTCCTTACCACAAAGTGGCTTTGTCCAACTACTTAGGCGGGCCCAATCCGCCGCGCACGTTTATTAATACGTCTCCAAGCCAACGGAGACGAAATCAACCTGCTCCACAGGTATTACTCCCTGTCGGCCATCCATTGAAAGCACGGGCACAAACACGTACCGTCGCTCCACGCTATGTCCCAAGCGGTCCAGAATAGTCTCAATCTCTGCCGGCACCGCCGAGGAGTTTCCGTTTCCGTTTCCATATCCGGCAAATAGCTGGTCTCGATTCAAAGGCGACCTATCGTCCGCCAGCCCATTAGTCGAATCCGTTAGCAGGATTCGGCCGTTACTCACATCGTTTTCTTCGCTGACCAGCAACGGTGCTTGCTCCAGCGGCGTTGATCCACTTGATTCCATGAAACGCCCCACTGCAAATCCCAGCAGCAAACAGGCTGCCAAAACAACCCACCATCGGCGCGCGGATCGCGGCGAGTGAGCGGCGTACGATGCCGGAACGCGAACCTGAGGCGCGTCAATCGCTGCGGTCACAGTCCGAGGTAAAGATTCGCCACTTACCGGGTCAGTAAACCCACTTACCAGGTCAGTAAACGCACTGCCAAACTCCTGCGATTCAAGAAAAGCGCACGCACAGTCTCGCCATTTGTCCGGCTGTTGCTCGAGCGTTTCGATCAGCCGACAACGGTCGTCGTCCGACAGTTCGCCGTCCACAAGTCGGTCCAACTGCTGACTGACGATCAGGGGGAAATTCTCGTATTGATCTTTCATGTCGCGGAAGACGTTGTAATTTGGTTTTGTGTTAATTCATGTCGCAGATGTTGCCGTGCGCGATGCAAGCGAGACTCCACCGCACTGTGGCTCACGCCCAAATGCTGGGCGATCTGTTCATAGCTCCATTGCTGAGTGTATTTGAGCAGTAACATTTCACGATCACGGTGGTGCAAGCGACCGAGTGACTGCCGAACCAATGACTGCCGCTCCACGGCCAACAACCAGTCCAGCGGATCCGCGTCGCGAAATCCCTGTCGGTCGCGAAACCCCTGTGCGCCACGCAGCTCGGTGTAAGCGTCCATCAATTTGCGCTGGCGGCCTTGCCGGCGACGGTACAACAACGACTGCCGTACGGCGATCTTGTACAACCAGGGGGCCACTCGCTCTGCGGTACCCGGCGGTGCCTTGCTCGATACCGCGGCCAACGCAACGTCCTGTAGGACTTCCTCGACGGCATCTTTTTCCCAAACACGCGCCAACACGACAGACCGCATCCACGATCGATGCCGCTCTAATTCGGACGACCAGTCAATTGACGGCCCGCCCACATCCGGTGTGAGTGAGGCCACGTTTGGCTCGTTCTTGCCCATGGTTGGCTGGATAGTTACCGCTGGCGCGGCAATCTTGCGGAAAAAATCTGAGGATTCTCTGGATCTACAGATCCAAATCGTCTAACTCGTCAAGCAAGTCGTCGAGGTCGTCCTTGGGCGCCGCTTCTTTATCGGCCTGCCGCTTGGGGATCCCGACGCTCATGCCGACCGCGTCGCGGCCCGCTAGCACCAACTGCTCGTCGCGTTCCCGCGCGGCAACCTCAACCGCGTCCCCATCCGGCGCGCCGAACAGTCGCGACAGGTCGATTTTGAGTGATCCCACGTCGGCGGCAGAGCCAGCGATGGCAGGTGTTTTATGCTGCGGAAAGATGATTGCGTTTTCTGGGCAAACACGACTGCAAGCTGGACACCCCTTGCGACAATTGTCGGGCTGTTCCACCAAAATCGTATCAACCGCATCAACTCCGTAAACGCCAAACAAACAGAAGTCGATACACTCCATGCAATTCGTGCAGCGACTGAAATCAATTACTGGATACCACCGACGGTCGCCTTGCTCCTCTAAACGTTTTACAATTGACCGCGCGTCACCATTGTCGCCGTTGTCGCTGGCAGATGACTCGGCGTGCACCGTACCCACGGCCGTGTCGTTGGTGGGGCGTTCAAATCGCTCTTGCTGCGACGGGGTCGGAGAGCCTTGAATCCAATCACCTAACTCCACGACTTGGGTGTTTATTTCCCCCGCGATTCGTTTGATTTCAGTAACGTAATCGGCCACGTCAGTGGATACACGTAAATCAATACTAAAAATGTGGCGCTGCGGCAGATCACGAGAATCAATCACATGCTCTTTGGCGTCCTCCTCAGCCGAATCAGTCGGTTCGTCGTCTTCGTCATCATCATCGTCGCGAACGAGTAGCGTCTCACCTTCGTGTCCACGAATTTGATTTCGATCCAAAATCCAGCGTGCCGCGCGCTCGTACATCCAGGATAGAACAACCATATCCCCCGCGATGCCTTGCAGCGCCAACACGGCCGTTCCGTCCAACGTCAAATGATACAGGTCCGGAATCACGGTCACATCGATGCCGTTTTCCATTAGCAAAGCTGTAACGATATCCTCTTCAAGCTGGCGCTTGACCGGATTTTGGCTTTGGCCTTGGGACAAGATGACAGACAAACGTTTCGCCATCCATTTACCTCACTCATCTGAATCGAATCATGGAATACCGTCTACAGGATACCAAAGCCTGACAACGAGTTCATCCGGCGTGAAAGCGAATTCA
>CBDUAB010000350.1:0-5112 GCA_965365045.1 uncultured Planctomycetales bacterium | reverse complement strand
GCCGTGTGATGGATTATGCCCTTTGCTTGTTGACGGAGCTGAGAAGTGGCATTAGTTCATCAACAATCGGACGCCGAGACATGATTTCGACCTGCCGTTGCGGTAGCGGTACACGAATCAGTGAGAGCGGCCATCAAACAGGGGAAATGAAAATGAGAACCAAGTTATTACCACTTGCGATTGCGATGGCGGTTTTCGCAATCGCCAACAATGGCGATTTAGCCCAAGCGCAACCGTTGCTGATCGATTTCAATTCGCTGACCCAAGATGGCGGACCTCATCCGCAAGACGGTTACCAATCCTACGATGCGGGACACGAAGTACCCGCGGACTTCGATACCAAGGAATACACCGCTTTTCTTACCGAAGTCACAGTCACGCCTGGTTGGCCTGATTCGCCGAACGAAGCACTCACCATGCAAAGCATCGACCGTGGGGCAGCACATGATGCGTTTTGGCAAGGCGACAAAATTGATTTGTTGACCGATTTGTTGGGCGTTGATACGCGCGTCGCCAACGGTGGTAACGGCGATTTCACGTTCGAGGAAGGTGGCGAAATGACGAGGCTGACATTGACGCTGGGCGGTTTGCCGGCCGGTAACTATAACTGGATTTCGTACCACCACGACACCGAATGGATTCATACACAATTCTTTGCTGAGTTTTCGGTGAACGGGGGCGCCAGTTTCGACGTTTTGACCGACACCAACGGTAAAAATCTCTTTGAGATGACCAATAGTAATGACACCGGTGGCAATCCTCCAGCCGACGTTCACTATCAAGGAGACGATGAATCTGATCCGATCCTGCTGCCATCGACATTGATTTGGAATTTTGAAAAACCGACGGCTGACGATGATTTGGTTATCATGTTCACGCCGATCGCACACACGGCCGTGCACACACAATGGCTTGGCATTAATGGTTTTGAATTGTACCAGGACGTACCCCCTCGACCCGCATGCGATTTTGATGCCAGCGGAGCGTGTGACGTCGCCGATTTGGATGATTTACTTAATAACCTTGGTAGTGATGATCCGCTCTACGACCTCGAACCGGATGGCATTATCACATTAGGTGATCGCGATGTCTGGTTAAGTGTTGCTGGCGAGGAGAACATTGGCGTGGATTACGTTCCCGGTGACACCGGTCTGAATGGAATCGTCAATTCGAGTGACCTGAACGATCTGGCGTTAGCGTGGCAGAGTACGGACGATCCCGGTTGGGGTAATGGTGACTTCAATGGTGACGACGTCGTCAGTTCCAGCGACCTCAATGATCAGGGGCTCAATTGGCAGCACGGAGTTGCCGCTGCCTCGGCGGCGACGGTCCCAGAGCCAGCAACGGGTGCGATGCTGTTAATATCGCTATTGGGACTAGCGGAAATGCGACGACGCAGTTAGCCGCCGTTTTTGGATCTACTTTCGGCGGAATTAACCTTGAGTATTTCAGAATAAACTGGATGAAAGACTTGAATCAACTTCGATCTCAAGTAGACTCAAAGGCTGAGCGAACGGTTGTCGTTCGCACTTGAAGCTAGGCGAGCAAGCCAATCTAGACCAACAAACCAAAGGTGTTGTTTCCCTTGCGTGAGGGTACAGCACCTTTTTACGTTGGTACCCGAAGAAGTTGCCAGAACTCGTGATGGATTCATTTGAGCCTATTTAGGTTCACCGGGAGCAAGCCACTGCAGGTTTTACAAGAACGTAGTCCATTTTCGCACATCCATGTGTGCGGAAGCGGGTTGCGTTCTTTTTGTTTGCGCCTATTTGAAACAATCAAACCACGATTTCTTAACAATGAGGAAAGATTAAATGACGTTACGTACACTCATCGCCACGATGTTAGTGGCAACGACCGCGGGTTTGGCTCAGGGGCAAGACTTGGAAATCGATTTCAACTCAACCACGCAAGACGGTGGCCCTCACAATCTGGCAGGTTTTCAAGCGTACGACGCGGGTCACGAAGTTGCAGCGGACTTTACCACGATGTCGTATACGGCGTTCGGAACGACGGTAACTGTCACACCAGATTGGCCGAACACGACCGACAATCGGGTGCGTCAGATGATTGATCGCGGTGCGAACTTTGATGCGACTTGGACAGACGCCAGTACCATCGATGGCGTAACCGATTGGTTGGGAATAGATACGCGTACGGGCAACGGCGGCAACGGAAACTGGGACGGAACAACCGGAACACCAACTTACATGACACTGGCGTTGGGGGATCTGCCCGCCGGTACCTACGACTGGACTGCATTCCACCACGACACCGAGCATGTCCATGGGAATTTCCAAGTGGAACTTTCCACCGACGGAGGCACGACTTACACGAAATTGGCCGACGGCTATATGTCGGATGGCACCGATGGCGGAAACCCCGATTCATTGGCGGATGGAGGCCAACTGGCACTGGTAACGAATCTGATCGAAATGGCTGGAGCTGGTTCCGTTTATACGACGTCGTTTACGGCCGACGGAACAAGCGACGTGGTGTTTCGATATGCGCCGTATACGGGTGTCTTGGGTGACGCTGTCCACAATCAGCTTTTTGGTATCAACGGTTTTCAGCTAGTCCCCGAACCGGCCACGGGAGCCTTGTTCGGACTCGGCGGTTTGATGATGTTGGCCCTGCGACGCCGTCGTTCGTAACGCAAAATCGTATTTCAATTTCAAAAAACGTCTAAAATCGAATATAATTCGTGAGCCGTCGGAGTTTCTCCGACGGCTCTGTTTGTATCTGGAATGGAGTTGTAAATGGGTATTCGTGTACCAAGACGTTGGATCAAATCTGGGACTTCGCAAAAATCGGCTAAGTTGGGCAAGTACTCACTGCGTCCCGCCGAAAGTTTGGAAGCCCGGCAACTGTTGACCGGGGTTCCGGTCATCACGGAGTTTCTGGCCGACAATTCGAGCACCAATGTCGACGGCAATGGTAATCCGTCAGATTGGTTGGAGATATTCAACGCAGGTGATGCGGCGATTGACTTGGACGGCTGGTACCTGACCGATGACGCCGAGAATCTCAAGCAATGGCAATTCCCAAGTCGTAACCTAGAAGCGGGAGACTTCTTGTTGGTCTTCGCCTCTGGTGACGGCGTGCCCGACGCCAGCGGCAATCTGCATACGAACTTTGGACTTAATAAGGAGGGTGACTATCTGGCGCTGGTGGAGCCGGACGGCGTTTCGATCGCCAGTGAATACGAGTTGGGCGGTGTCAACTTTCCAGATCAAGTCGAAGATATCTCCTATGGCGTCGTACAAGATGCGATAGCAACGGCACTCGTCTCAGCTGGTGCAAGCGTGGACGTTCTCGTCCCCAACAGTAACGCCCTAGGGACGACTTGGACGGAGGCGGATTTCGTGCCCGACGCGAGCTGGCTAAATGGCACGACGGGAGTGGGTTACGACACAGTTGGCGGCGCCACGGGCCTCAAGTTGGACTTCAACGACCGATCGGATGGTGAAAATGGGGCTGCCAACACGGAAGACGGCTATGAAGTCATGACCCTCAACAATAACGGCGCATCATTTGACGGCATCACCGTGACCTTGTCTTCGCTTGGCGGCGCATCGCTGGACGATCGTGATCGCACGTCGCCCACGGACAATCCGCCGACTTTCACGCTCGATCAACTCTATGACGATTTCGTCTTTGCCAACGGAACGTTCGACGGTGCGGGCATGGAAGTGCTGATCGAAGGGCTCACGCCCAATGCGGAATACGAAGTTACGTTGCGATCGTATGACGTGAGCAGTACGGGTACCCGCAGCTCCGTGTGGAGCGAAGAAGCCAGCGGCACATCGGTTGAGTTCGCCAACTATAACTTTAACGGTTCCAACCCGCCGGCAACGAACGAAGACGACGCGATCGTCGCCTCGTTGATGTCGTCCGCACAAGGAACGCTACAGCTCCGGGGCGTACGTCAGGGCGGCACGTCGCATGGCGTGTTTCTCAATGCATTGGAACTGGACGTTCCTGGCGTGGGACCGCTGATTGGGACCGACTTGGAAAACCAAATGTTCGAGCAGGCGTCGTCGGCATTTGCACGTGTTCCGTTCAATGTGCCGGCCGACGCGAGCCTCGATATTCTCACGTTGGAGATGCAGTACGATGCGGGGTTTGTCGCGTACCTGAACGGTCAAGAAGTAGCCCGTCGTAATGTGGCTGGCGCGGGAGCGCCGGCCTTTGACGACACAGCGACCACGGAGCGCTCTAACGGACAATCTGTCACGCCCGAGTCCATCAATCTCACCGCGTTTGCCGATCAGCTCAACGTTGGCTCGGACAACGTGCTGGCAATTCATGCGCTGAATAGCGATTCGGCGGACGGTGATCTGTTGGTCTTGCCGACGCTGTCATTCACATCGGTGCAAGGGGGTGCGATTCGCTATTTTGATACGCCGACGCCTGGCGCGGCGAATGTGGGTGGATTTATTGGTTTCGTTGATGACACCGATTTTAGCCGCGGTCGTGGCTTCTACGATGCGCCGTTTACGGTTGAGATTACGTCCGATACGCCAGACGCCGTGATTCATTACACAACGAACGGCAGCGTTCCCACGGCGACTAATCCCACAGCGGAGCTTTACGCTTCGCCCGTCTCCATCACGGGGACGACCATGTTGCGAGCCGTTGCTGAGAAGGACGACTATCGGTCGTCCAATGTAGACACGCAGACCTACATCTTCTTAGAAGACGTTCTCACGCAAGATCCTCAATCGGATCCCAACGCTCCTTCTTATCCGACAAGGTGGCAAGCCAATGTCAGCGGCGACTACTCGATAGATCCGGAAGTTGTCGCTGATTGGGATGACGACAACCCAGGCAATGATGATTTTGGGATTCGCGAAGCCCTGCAATCCATTCCGACGATGTCCATCGTGATGGAACATGACGATCTCTGGGGACCAGCCGGAACCGGCATGTACACTGATGCAACACGACGATTCCGTAGACCGGGTTCGATTGAGTATTTCGATCCCAACACGGGTGAGCAGTTTCAGTACAACGTTGGCGTGCAGATGCACGGGAATGCCAGCCGCGACAATGTCCGGCTTCTCAAGCATTCATTTCGTGTCATCTTCAGCCCGCAATACGGCGGGCCAG
>CBDUAB010000349.1:0-5117 GCA_965365045.1 uncultured Planctomycetales bacterium | reverse complement strand
GCTTGTGAATCGCTTCGATACGATCCATCGCCAGAATGTCACCGTCGGGCTTGCGCGTGAACTTGTACGCGCCATGGCTCGTACCGATCGCGACGGCCAACGCGTCAACCCCCGTATCCGCGACAAATTGTTCGGCCTCGTCGGGGTCGGTTAACAATTGCTCACGGGATAACTTGCCTTCGGCTCCGTGGCCGTCTTCCTTGTCACCCATGCCAGTTTCCAAGGATCCGAGACAGCCCAGCTCGCCTTCGACCGACACGTCATTCGGATGTGCCATGTCTACTACTGCCTTTGTTACCTTGACGTTGTATTCATAGCTCGCGGGAGTCTTGCCGTCTTCCTCGAGCGATCCGTCCATCATGACCGATGTGAAACCGTTATCGATCGCGCTGCTACACGTGTCCACACTGTTCCCATGATCTTGGTGCATGGTTATCGGAATGTCCGGATAGAGTTCGGTCGCCGCCAACATCAGATGTTTCAGGTAAGCATCCTGGGAGTATTTGCGTGCTCCCCGCGACGCTTGCACAATGACAGGAGATTCCGTTTCCTGGGCCGCTTCCATGATTGACTGAATCTGTTCCATGTTGTTCACGTTAAACGCCGCGACGCCGTAATCGTTTTCGGCCGCGTGATCCAACAAAGTGCGCAGATTTACCAAAGGCATACTCGCATCTCCTTTACTATGAGATAATCAACCTGATTCGAAATGGAACCTCGTATTGTCCGCCACCCTGTTCAATCTGGCAATCCGTGCATGATTTTGGCCGCATAAAAACCCAGATTCAAATCGATTGCTGAGTTTTTGCCGACGAAAATCCAGCAAGTGTTCTCCATCCGTGAGAAAAGTTGAAAATGTCACCGACCGCAGACGAAATGATCGGTCCAGAAAAAAATGATCGGTCCCGGTTCGCGACCATCGCCACACCTGTCGGTCGAGGTGCTATCGCGACGATCTTGATTGCCGGCCATGACATCGCCGGAATCGTAAATGAACGATTTCGGCCCGCTTCCGGCCAACGCCTGGAGAACCTGCCCGTCGGGCGCGTTTGCTGCGGTTCTTGGCGACATGATCGAAATGAAAGCGAAGAAATCGTCGTCACCCGTAGCAGAAATGCGATCGAAATCCATTGCCACGGTGGCAGTACCGCGGCCAAATCGATAGTCGAGTCCCTCGAAACACTCGGCTGTGCTGTAATACCCTGGACTGATTGGTTGCGGCGACAAACTTCATCGAAGCTCCATGAGGAGGCAGTTCGAGCTCTCGCCGCGGCGACGACACGTCGCACGGCATCACTGCTGCTAGCCCAATATCAGGGAGCGTTGGCGAATGAAATCCGAGAAACCAGCCACCTCATTGAAAAGCAGCGATTTCGTAATGAAGGCCTTCGGCGGATCCGGCAACTCATCGAATCGTCTCATGTCGGCCTGCGACTGGTCGACCCGTGGCGCGTTGTCATGGCGGGGCCTCCCAACGTGGGCAAAAGCAGCCTTATCAATGCCTTAGCCGGTTTTGATCGGTCGATCGTTTACGACCAACCCGGCACGACGCGTGATGTGATCGACACGACGATTGCACTCAACGGTTGGCCCATCCAACTGATGGACACGGCCGGATTGAGAACAACGACCGACGCAATTGAACGTGAAGGTGTGTCGCGGGCCGAATCATGCCTTGCGGAGGCCGATTTGGGCGTTCTGGTTTTGGATGCCAGCTGTCCGACCTCAGCGCGTGCCAATCAAGAAATCCTGGCCGCCTATCCAAACGCGTTCACCGTCATGAACAAGATCGACTTGAGCAAAAGTTCCGTAACAGGCGCATCATTGGCGGGCCGAATGATATTTACCAGCGCGCTGACGGGACAGGGACTCGATGAATTACGCGCCGGTATCATTGAAAAACTGATACCCAATCCACCGGAAATCGGGTCACCTCTTCTTTTTACCGAACGACAACTGAGCTTAGCGCGCCAAGCAGAACGTTTTGCGGCGATGAATCAGATCCCACAGGCGCTCGCTCGGCTCAAGGAAATTGGGACTTAGAATTATGGCGTCTTGCGCGTAAGTATTCGTTAAGCCCTGCGCTTTTGCGTCCCACAACGATGGGTTTGCCGCGTCCTTCACTCTTGTGCGCCAGCCGATCTTCGTCGGGCGTCTGCTAGCGATCAAAGTTGGCGCTGGGTAAGAATTAACGACTAGCTCGACCCGTCGCCGCGCACAAAGCCCGAATCGATACGATCGGAGTTACCATCAAAGGTGTTATTACCGATACAGACAAGGACGGTCGAGATAGGACGCGGAAACACCAGAATTACGTGCTCGGCCTGGAACAAACCACTGGGGCGCCGCTTCATTACGAGATGGACGAGTGCTGTCGTTGACAGCGCGTGTCAAGCAGCCAGCGTCTGGGGATCCGCACCATCGGTGTAGACGCCTTCGAACGAGGTGACTACGATTCGCGTCCGCTTTTCTGCCGGGAATATACTCTCATCGATACGTTATGAAACTGGAACATTCGAGGTTCAGGTTTTTGTCTGTCATCGTGAGAATCGAATTTGAGATGGCTTGGCGATCAGGAGGAAGACGCCGTGCGACATAAATCAGCCCGAGGTGAAACGATGCTACGGCTCACGCAATTCCTGGGGGTGTGTTTAGCCCTCACGTTGATTGCATCACCTTCTTTTGCTTGGCAATTTCGCGATGTGACTCCGGGCAAAAAAAGTACTGAGGAAAAAACGGAAGAGGTTGACGAGACCGAAGAGGTCGACGAGCCGACCGCGGAACCCGAGAAAAAGCCAGTAGAGAAACCGGCACCGGAACCCGCGACGGACACGAAAGAACCGGTAACCGAACCGGTACCGGAACCCGCGGGTGACACCGAAGCCGCTCCCACGCTGCTTCCGCCCACGGGCGAACCGACTGAACTGAAGCTCTCGGACGTCATCGCCGAAGCCGAACCAGAAAGCCAAACGAAATCCGAAAAAGAAGACCAAAACACAGCCACTCAAAACAATGCGGACCAGGACGCCGATATAGTCGACGAAGACACGCTGGCTGAATTGGCTGAGCAGGCCCTGTCGGATCAGCCGGAAGAGCTGGCAGATATCGAACCCGCTGATCCGTACTCGATTGGCAAATCGCTGTCGCAGGGATTAGATGATGTATCAGTAGAAGAAGAAGATCCTGACGGTCACTTCCCGCTTCGTTTCAACGGTGTGGTCGTGGGTGAGACCAGCTCCGCCGACGTCCTCCGCAAATGGGGACAACCATTCAAGATCGTGCGAGGAAAAGCGCAGCAGATCAATAAGTATCGAACCAAGACATTCCGCCAAGTCGATTTGACGGTTGTCGATGACACGATTGTTGAAATTCTGATCCATCTCCTGGAACCGCTCGACCCAGCTCATTGTGCAAACGAGCTGTCGATAGCGCATCTGAATCCCGTGCCAGTTCCGGACAAATTTGGTCGCGTGATGGGGCTGGCCTATCCCGAACGAGGTGTGCTGTTCGGTTTTCGACCAGCGGATCCGGATACACTTGTTTCCAAGATCCACTTGGAACCCATCAACCCGGAAACGTTTGTGCTGCGCGCGCAATATGACTTTCTTCGTGATTTCGAGGTCAACTTACAGGATCTCGATTTCGCTTTGGAAATGAATCCGCGGTACGCCAAAGCACATTGGGTACGTGCTGAAATCCTGGAAACGGTGGGGCGATTTCATGACGCCCGCAACGCCGCCGAGGACGCCGTGCACTACGACCCAGAAAACATTCATTACAAGCTCACCTACGCGCGCTTGCGGGCAATCAACGGCGAATATGACAAAGCGCTACAGGCCACCAAAGAAGCGTTGTCCAACGAGGGCTTGCCTCCGTCACTCCGTTCCTTGGGCGAGCTGCAAATGGGTAACTTGATCGCAAACGGACCGATGCCGCGTTTCAAGGAAGCCATGCAGCATCACCTAAAGGCTATTGATCTGGCAGCACCTTTGGCTAACGATCGACGGTTCATGTCTCGCCGCTTGGCCAAGCGCGTCCTGATCGATGCGCATTTGGCCGTCGCACGGGATATCAGTCGAGGAAAATATCAACGCCAGAAACAGGTCGCGCCGAAATGGCTTAGCCGGGCACGAGCTTTGGTGGAGGAACTCGTGAGCCGCGATCAAGGAGATTCAGCACTGCGATTGACAGTCTATCAGAACATTCTGTCAACGGCGGCGGACCTTAATAATCCCGACGATCCGTCACTAGTACTTGACGACCTAATCAAGGAAGGCCGTAACCTAATCGCATCGACCGATGATGCGATGAACAAGGTGCGTTTGGAATGGAAACTTGGCTCCGCCCTGGCGGAAGCAGTGCGCCTCGAGCGCTTGCGCGGTGCCGACAAAACGGCGATTTCCCTCGCGGATGACGCTCTGGTGCTACTTCAACAAAGTGCGTCACAACGCCAATCCACTCCGGATCAGCGCTACACCGTCGGACGGCTGTATTTCCAGATAGGCTCGCTCTACGCCGTGCATCGTAAAGACCACGACGAAGCAATAGAATGGTATGCGAAAGCCCGTCCGATGCTCACCGAGGATGTGCCGGTCAGCGTCAACGCCACTCCACGAATCCACGGCGAAACATTCATCAGTATGGGCGTTTCCTATTGGAAACAAGGCCATCGCGAACGAGCAATTGAGTTGACCGAGCAAGGCGCTGAAATACTACAACAGGCCGTGGTCGACAATGTCTTGGATGCGGAAACGCTGGCGATTCCCTATGGAAACCTAGCGAGCATGCACCAGCAAGTCGGCAACGAATCCGACGCGCAGGCATTCGCTGAGCTGGCCGCAAGTCTTGAATCGGATGATGTCAAGAAACGGTAGTGTTCGAAGAGACACAGCACGGGTGATCTCATTTCGATCACCCGTTTTTTTGTGTCTATTTCCGAATGACCGTTCACGGTTCTGCGACGCGTGTTGTGAATGACTAATTCTAAGGACTAATGTCGAATGACTAAGTGCGTGTTAGACCCGAAAGCGTGCAACCGGTCGTCCGCACGGCGAATACCCAGGATTCATTAATGCACTGCTGCGATCCCATCCGTTCAAAATGAAGCATGGCTAGCG
>CBDUAB010000348.1:0-5118 GCA_965365045.1 uncultured Planctomycetales bacterium | reverse complement strand
ACCAGGCCATCACTTGGCGTGTGACTTTTAGGTCTACGCCAAGATCCGACAGTAACGAAGCAGTCCATGCTCCGCCGGTAAAAACGACCCGGTCGGCGTGGTATTCTTCTCGGTCGGTTTGGACCGTGACACCCGCCTGGGCGGAGGACCAAGATTTGACAGGTTCGAGACCATGCAACTCGGCGCCGTGTTTCAAAGCTTGCTCCGCGTGAACCGAGACAGCCTGTTGTGGCAGGAGAAAGCCGGCTTCCTCTTCGTAGATCGCATTGAAATCCGCGGGTGGAACGAACTGTGGAAACCGTTTCCTTAGCTGATCGCAATCCAGCATCTCGTGAGCCAAGTCATGTTGCTGGCATGATTGAAGTGCACCGTCCACTAATTCGCTGCCGGGCGGCCCCATATAAAGCCCGCCGGTGATATGAAGAAGTTTGGTATTGCTCGCGGCTTCAATTTCCCGCCACAGTTCGTAGGTTCGCTTCAGCAACGGCACGTAGTTTGGATGTTCAAAATAGGCGAGGCGAATCATGCGAGATTCACCATGGTGCGATCCCGAATCGTGTGGGATGTTAAACTGTTCGAGTCCCAGCACGCGCACACCGCGCCGAGCTAAATGGTAGCAGGTCGCCGATCCCATCGAACCGACGCCGACCACAATGATATCGTAATGCCTGGGCATAATCTTTCGCTTGTGCTTGATACTTTCACCGCGACGTGATCTTATACGACTTTCTCCCCGAAAAAAACCGTAGCCCGCAGAGACAATCAAACATGCGACTATTGATCGACGCCCACTTGGATTTGGCTTGGAATGCATTGTCATGGAAGCGTGACCTAAGACTACCGATTGGCGATATAAATGGTCGCGAGCGAGACATGACGGATCGGAAGGGCCGAGGACGGGCGACGGTCAGCTTGCCAGAATTGCGTCGCGGCGGTGTCGCGATTTGTTTCGCCACGCTCTTGGCCCGCGTATCAAAAACGGCCAAACCGGCTTTGCACGGAGAAACGCTCGATTATCCGAGCCAGGATATCGCGTATGCCGTCGCACAAGGACAATTGGCCTATTACCGTCAACTTGCGGAAATAGGTGAAGTCCGCGTGCTTACGAACCGGGCAGACTTGGACGAGCATTGGCGACAATGGAATGAGGCGAACGATGAGCAACGCGAGTCGCTACCCGTCGGTATCGTCGTGGCGATGGAAGGCTGCGACCCGATCGTGCGTCCCGAACAAGCGCAACAATGGCACGCCGACGGGTTGCGGTTCCCGGCGCTGGTCCATTACGGCATAAGCGCGTACGCCACCGGAACTGGAGAAGAAGGACCGTTGACCGATCGTAGGCGCCGCCTGCTGCAGGAGTTCGAACGGCATGGATTTGTATTGGATATGACGCATCTTTCCGATACAAGTTTCTTCGAGGCGCTGGATACGTTTGGCGGAACGGTGATTGCCAGTCATCAAAACTGCCGAGCTTTGGTGCCTGGCCAGCGTCAGTTTTCGGACGAGCAGATTCGTCGCGTCGTCGAGCGGGACGGTGTATTGGGAACGGCGTACGATGCATGGATGCTGTATCCGGGTTGGGTACGGGGAGCGACCTACGCCGAAATCACGTCCAGGGACGTTGTCCAGGTGTCAGCGGCCGCTGATCACATTGATCACATTTGCCAAATAACAGGCAACAGCCGGCACGTGGCGATTGGCAGCGACCTGGATGGAGGCTTTGGGACCGAACAAACGCCTACCGGATTGGATACGATTGCCGACCTGCAAAAAATGGAATCGATTTTGGCCGGGCGCGGCTACGCCGATGAAGATTTGGACGCAGTCTTTCACGGAAATTGGTTACGTGTTTTGAGAAGTTGTCTATGAACGATCAACGGACCGCGGGCTATCCCATGGAGCATGGCTTTGGAGTGCGGTAGCCCGGTATCGCTTTCTTTGCCTTTGGATTGCTTTCACTGACACCAGCGCCGGACGGACAGAAATCCAAAGAAAAGATCCAAAGCGGTACCAGGCTACCGCACTCCAAGGAAAGTCCAAAAACGTCACAAGACTTGCAGTTCGCTGGAAAAAAACAATTCGCGCAACCGCGGATCGCTTACTGATTTCGATCACCGGCTGGTCGGCAGGATTACGTTTTTTCGCGACTTCGACGTTTGATCATCACGACTTCGTTACCGCGGTCGTTGAAGATTACTTCGTCCATGAGATTCGTCATCAGCGTCAGACCCTGACATTCCTGACTTTCGAGTTCACCAGGATCATTGGCAGTCGGTACGATGGACGTGTCAAAACCATTACCTTCGTCACGCACAACAATCCGAGCTTCGTCCGGCCAAATCTGAATGTCGAGGTGGACCTTGCGATCTTGATAAACAGGTTCCGCCGCGCGCTCGCGAACGAGTCTGTGAACATTGCCATCTTTGCGCGCTTCCTGAATCTCGTAAGGAGTCAGCCCAAGATTGCCGTGGTAAATCGCGTTTAGCAGCGCTTGCTCGATCGCAATTCCCATTTGCAAACGTTCGCACGAGCGGCCCAAATGAATCGACGACGTGGCGCGTTGGACCAAGCCGATAACGGAATCAATCAATTTCGTCTTATTCGCCAATTGAAATGTGTAGTGGATGTACTTTTGGTATTCCACCAAACGCTGCAGATTGGCTTCTTCGCGATTCATCCCCAACAAACGTCGAATTGTCGGTAACAATCGATCCGGCAATTGGGCCTTGGGAATAAAACTCGCCGCACCGGCGTGCAGAGCTTCGATCGCCGTCGAGCCCGTACCATGCGCCGTCATCAGCACGATGGGCACGGAAGGACGTTGTTGCTGAAGTTTCCGCACGAACGTCAAGCCATCCATTTCCGGCATGACCATGTCCGTGAGAATGAGCTGAGGTGCCCGCTGGTCAACTTTCTCAAGCCCTTCCCGGCCGTTGAGGGCGTAGTCAGTCTCAATAAAATTATCCGCATCCAAGATGCCACCCACAATCTTGCGGTCAACTGCCGAGTCGTCGACAACCAAGACATGAGGGAACATAGGCATCGTCGTTTTCCTTTATTTGGCCTGTCGACCACTTGTTTAGAAAACCACACTCATTATAGCAAAAAGCGGCCGTTTGTGGGAGTTTAAGAAATGACTTTAATTACTTGCGGGATTGATAGCGTCGACGCATTGCTTCGATATCTAAGGGTTCGTTTGTCCGTCGATTCCACCAGGACGACGCGCGCTCGGAGTCGTAATCCGGATTCGGCGAAGGCATGCGGGCAGCAACGTTCTTGCGCCAAGCGGCAAGATGTTGTTGCATTTGCTGAGCTCGTTGAGGCTGCCTGGCAGCCACATCCTTTGTTTCACCCAAGTCATCAGCAAGGTTGTAGAGCTCCACTTGCCCGTCGTCAAAGAACTCAATGAGTTTCCAATCACCCTGTCGAATGGCCCCAGCCGGTCGCGAATGATGATAGTGAGGATAATGGAAATAGATGGCATCGCGGTTCAGCTTGGTTACGTCTCCACGAAGTAATGGAACGATCGTGGAACCATCAATCGGTTGGCCAGGCAGATCGACGGCAGCCATATCGCAAAACGAAGGGAGTAGATCGGCCGTTGTTGTCGGCTCGCTACACACCGTTCCCCGCTTCACGACACCTGGCCAGCGCACAATCATGGGTACGCGGATTCCACCTTCGTATAATGTGCCTTTCTCGTCGCGGAGTGGCGCATTCGTGGAAACGACTTCACCAACTGCCGTGTAAATTTTACGCAAACCTCCATTGTCAGAAGTGAAAACGACGATCGTGTTCTCAGACAGACTGAGATTGTCCAATTTGTCCAGGATCCGGCGTATCGATCGGTCCAAATCCTCCACCATCGCCGCGTAGACGGGATGGTTGATGCCCGAAGCGGGCGCGGGTTTTTGTCGATACTTGGCAATCGATGCCGATTCCGCTTCCAATGGAATATGCACGGCATGGTGTGACAGCGTGACAAAAAAAGGCACATCCTTATGTTGCTCGATAAAGTAAATCGTTTGATCGGTGAGCAGATCTATTCGCTTCGGACCGGCTTGCTTAGCGCCGCGCCATTCTTTAAAGGACGCGCCCACTGTCTTGTCCGTGACTTGATATCCCCAACGATCCGGCTGGTACTGTGGGTCATTGCCTAAATGCCACTTGCCAAAGTAGCCCGTCGCATAGCCAGCGGACTGCAGTAAATGCCCTGGCGTTTGAATGCCGTCCTTGAGGTGATGATCGATGGGCGGAACAACAAGCTTTTCATAACGACGCCAGTGACCGGGGATAAAATCCGTGATGCCCGTGCGTGCCGAGTATTGGCCTGTCTGAATCGTCGATCGTGTCGAAGAGCAAACGGGTGTCGCCGCATAAAAATCCGTGAACCTCATGCCTTCCGCGGCCAAACGATCTATCGTCGGCGTTTCGTGAAAACCGTGACCGTAACAAGCCACGTCTGGCCACCCCATGTCGTCAATGAGTAAGAAGACGATATTTGGCTGCGTGGACTTCGCTTGACAATCCGACAACGGTTGCATGCAGGACAGCAGCGTCATTGTTGCCAACGCTACACTCGTGTGGACAGGTAATTGCACGTCAGGTTCTCACGTGGTGGCGTTACGAAAAAGTGGGTTATCCTAAGTCCAGTCCTCTACGGCAGACTTATAATGTACGTGACAATGTCATTCATTTGGACGGTTGTAAGTTCGGTTGCAAAATTGTCGGGCATTAACGACTTGCCGGTAGATTGCAGCGATGCGATATGCGTCTTGAGCATTGTCTCACTGTTTTCCAAATCGCGTGACATCGTCACGCTGGTTGCTGTTTCCGCTGCGATAACACCTGAGATAAGGCGTCCGTCGTCCATCTCTGCCGTGTAGCTAATGTACTGCGGGAGGACTTCGCGATTGGGGTCCAACACGTTCGTCACGATGAATTGAGCGCCCCGCGACCGCAAGTTCGCCAGATTGGGACCGAGACTCTTGCCATCTGCCTGCTGATTGTGGCAGGTTTTACAGTGTTTTTCAAACAGGGTTCGGCCAGTCGTTGCCGATCCACGGTCCGTCAGTGCGTCGGTGTAGCGACGGATGACGTCTTGGTGAAGCGGCGGTT
>CBDUAB010000347.1:0-5121 GCA_965365045.1 uncultured Planctomycetales bacterium | reverse complement strand
CAGACCAAGACCAAACTGGGCAATAGCGAAATCGAGGGCATTGTCAATTCAGCTATTTGCGAAAGTTTGGGCAATTATCTCGAAGAAAATCCGAAATCAGCAAAGACCATTGTTCGCAAGGGCATCTTGGCGGCCGAGGCGCGGGAAGCTGCTCGCAAAGCCAAGGCATTATTACGCGAGCGTAAGGGCGCGCTCTTCGGTGGCGGTTTGCCCGGCAAGCTGCGCGATTGCACCAGTCGTGAGGTCGCAAAATGTGAGTTGTACTTGGTCGAAGGCGATTCGGCCGGTGGTAGTGCCGAAGGTGGCCGCTTGCGGGAATATCAGGCGATTCTGCCACTGCGGGGGAAAATCATCAACGCCTACAAATCTCGCGAAGACAAAGTGCTTGCCAATGAGGAAGTCCGTAGCATGATCCAGGCGATTGGTGCGGGAATTGGCGCCGAACAGGATTTGTCAAAACGCCGTTATGACAAAATCATCATCATGACGGACGCCGACGTGGACGGCTCGCACATTCGCACACTCTTGCTCTGCTTCTTCTACCGTCAAATGTACGAGCTTGTTTCCAAGGGCCATGTGTACGTCGCGCAGCCACCTCTGTTTCGCGTGCGCCTAAAGAAACAAACGTACTACATCCAGACCGAAGATGAGATGAAAACCCAATTGCTCGAACGTGGACTGGGTGATTCCGTGCTGGACGTCGGCGATGGAAAATCTGTCGAAGGCGAACAGATGGGAAAGCTGTGCAATGTGCTAGCGGCGATGGAAGATAGTCTGATCGCGTTGGAACGTCGTGGCGTGAGCCTGCGCATTCACGCCGAACGGCAAAACCTGGAATCACTTAAATTGCCCGTCTTTCATGTGTTCATCGGGCGCGAGGAACACTGGTTTACGACGCGCACGGATCTCGACAACTTCCTGGAACAACACGAAAAGGAAACGGGCAAGGAGCTTTCGGTTACCGAAACAGCCCCCGCCGAGTCAGCCGACAAGGACCAAACCGGACCAACAAACGGCGCGCCTCAAAATGGGGAAACCATTTTGCAAACGCAGTTGCGGATTACGGAGCTTCATGAAGTCCGTTCGATTAATACCGGGCTACGCGATCTTGCGGAGCTTGGTTTCGACGTTCAGTCTCTGCTTTCTCAAGAGCGCACTGGCGCCGATCGGTCCCGCTACGTATTGCGGCGCGAGGAGAATGAGATCGGTTTGGAGGATCTGCGCGGTTTGCTCACCGCCGTGCGTGCCGCCGGAGAAAAGGGCATGCAGTTGACTCGTTTCAAGGGTTTGGGCGAAATGAACGCCGAAGAACTACGTGATACAACGTTGGACCCGGCCAACCGCACGCTGCTGAAGGTCACGATGCAAGACGCGGGAGCCGCTGACGAGATGTTTCGGGTTTTGATGGGTGACAAAGTCGAGCCGCGGCGTGAATTCATCGAAAAACACGCCCTCGAAGTCCGCAATTTGGACGTCTAGGCGGTTGATCATACCGTCTCGGTAGGGACACGCTGGAATCTCGATCTTCAAGCGTGTTGTTGCATGTAGGATGGATTGTCCGATTCGATGAGGACGTAACCACTGCCGATCGACTTCGCACGAATCGGCAATCCGTCCACGCACATTGGACGGATTACCCATCCGTGGATTGTGAATTGGCCGTTGCGACGTCGTTTGCGGATGGGTTAGTTCATCCTACACTTCCTGCATCAAGAAACCATTGTGCCTTAGCCTTAACGCGCCCAAAAGTCCAAGCCATGCAAACGTAATCGACGCTGGCTCGGGCACGGAAAGCGGCGTCACACTACCGTCGGCGAGTGCTTGAATGTTCTCCGGCGAAAGGGCTTCGTTCCATAGTGCAATGTCATCGAGCCTGCCGTCGAAATTCTTAAAAACCTGCCCGTCGCGGTTGTCCGTGATTGCCCCAATATACGCTGGCAGTTGATCAATGCCCGTCACATCGTATGACGGGTTGAAACTGCGAGCCCCCTCCATAACGCCGTCGACATAGATACGCATTTGGCCGCCCGCCCGAACGCCAGCGACATGATGCCAGTTCCCGTCATTCACAGCCGTCGAGGCCACCAGGACCTGCTTGTTGAACGACGATCCTGGCGGTGCTGCGTTGTCATCGATAACTAGCGTGGGGACTCCTTCAATATTTCCCTCGCTGAGGACCAGCGTATATCGTATGCCGCCCTTCCAATCGCCGCCGTTCCCAAAGACCGTACCCTCGTTTTCGTCTCCCAAGCCCGTACGGGTTGTGTTCAGCCAACCCACGAGAGTCCAGTCGTTGGAACCGAAATTCAGAGCATCTGGATTCCCCAGAGCCACCCAGTCGCCATTTCCGTCCAAAAGAATTGAGTGCGTACTGCTGACGCCAGGCGGAACATCAGTATCGAAAACCGCATCGCCCACTAGTTGGCCGTGGACTTGGTTGCCCGACCGGTCGTCGGCACTCAAATCAAAGTCCCAGTACCCAATGAGTTCGGCTTGCGCATCGTCTGGCACCGAAAAAACAAGGAGTAGATAAATCAACGCCGTAATCTGGATTCTTGATTGCATGATGGGATCCCGAAGTGAATGGAAACGATCAGTAAGGTCAGACGAACTCGCTTTTGGTTCACTGGTTCCCCAACACGGAAGTGAAGTGACGGCGTTCGATGCCATCATAGCTCAACGAAATGCAAATCGCAAAGATTCTCCGTCGTGACGATGATCATGCCCTCGTGCCCCTCACGCGTCGGGCTAGAGAGTGTCGCAAAATCAAAGGTACTGATTTAGAATGACGACGGCTCGCTATTATCCTTCCCAATATGGAATAGCCACAAAAAGCACGAAAAGTCGCTAAAAGGGGATTGCTCGAATTGCTCCTTTCTTTTTTTGTGTTTTCGTGTTTTTCGTGGCTATGACAGAGATTTGCGAAGTGTGTTTTTCATTTTGAAAACGACGAAAGGGTCTTGCATGTCTATCGTTTCACTCTTTATTTTCACACCCATTCGCCAACTAGCTCTCGCAAGCGCGATTGCAATGGCCGTCTTGTCTCTGTTTGTCCTGGAGAGATCTTCACGAACATCATTTGCGGCGGACCTATCGCTGCCAGTCGCGGGCGATCAAGATCCGAAGGACATTCCGCCATCTCCCGCGGAATCGCTCGCCAAGATTCGTGTCCCAGACGGTTTTCATGTTTCCTTGTTCGCTGCCGAGCCCGACGTCCGGCAGCCCATCGCGATGGCGTTTGATGATCGAGGCAGGCTCTGGATCGCCGAGTGCTACTCGTACCCGAACTGGAAACAACAAAAGACCGATCGCATTTTGATCTTCACGGACACCGACCACGACGGTCGATTCGATCAGCGCAAGGTATTTTTGGAAGGCATCACACATCTATCGAGCATCGAAATCGGCTTTGGCGGTGTCTGGATCACCGCCGCACCAGAGTTCTTGTTCGTTGCCGACCGTGATCGCGATGATGTTCCAGACGGTCCGCCGGTGGTATTGCTGGATGGATTCGCCACAAAGGAAGTGAACCACAACATCGTCAACGGCTTGCAGTGGGGTCCAGACGGGTGGTTATGGGGTCGTCATGGGATCCAGGAAGAGTCGATTGTTGGGGCACCCGGCACACCCGAGGAAGAACGGACCAAATTGAATTGCTGCAATTGGCGCTTTCATCCTCTAGATCATCGCTTTGAGATTATCACGCACGGCACGACGAATTCCTGGGGAGTGGATTTTAATGAGTACGGCGAAGCATTCTTTACGAACTGCGTCATAGGTCACTTGTGGCACGTTGTTCCCGGTGCGCGTTATCAGCGAATGTATGGCCAGGATTACAACCCGTACAGCTACGAGTTAATGACCTCTTGTTCGGATCATCTTCATTGGCAAGCGGACAAGTGGCAAAACGCCCGCGACGGTGCGGAACAATCATCGCTTGGCGGTGGACACGCGCATTGCGGTGCAATGATCTACCTGGGAGATAACTGGCCCGCTGAATATCGGGGACACATGTTTACCTGCAATGTCCACGGGCAGCGCTTTAACCAAGACGTTCTCGAACGTCAGGGATCGGGTTATGTCGGCCGCCATGGAGACGATTTCTTCTTCGCCAACAGTCCATGGTTCCGCGGTGTCGAACTCGACTACGGACCGGATGGCGGTGTGTTGGTTTTGGATTGGACCGATTGGGGTGAGTGCCATGATGCGGATGGCACGCATCGCGATAGCGGCCGCATATACAAGGTCGTCTATGGCGATCCATCACGGCTGGATCCGTTCGATCTGCAACAACTCAGCGACGCCGCGCTGATTGAACTACAGTTGCACCCTAATGAATGGTACGCACGCCATGCGCGACGCATTCTACAGGAGCGTGCCACGGACCACACGAATCTCACGGCTCTACGGACTAAATTGCGTGAGGCTTTCGGGCAGGCCACGTCCGTGCCGCAAAAACTTCGCTATCTGTGGGCCCTCCATGCGATTGGTGGTACGACACAACCTTGGTGCGTGCAGCAGCTTGACGATGCCGATGAGCACATTCGTATTTGGGCCGTGCGACTGTTGGTCGGTGATTTGCCCAATTCAAAGCAAGCTCTGCCCAGGCTTGTGAAGTTGGCCGAAAATGATCCATCGCCGCGGGTACGCTTGGCCTTGGCGTCGGCGTTGCAACGAATCGACGTCGACGAACGGCTACCGCTGGCCCGCGCGCTAGTTCGTCACGCACGGGACGCCACCGATCAGAACTTGCCGTTAATGCTTTGGTACGGCATCGAGCCGCTCGTTGCTGCGGATCCGGCGTCCGCCACCGCCTTGGCTGCGCAGACCGAAATTCCCTTGCTGCGTAAATTCATCGCCCGCAGATTGGTCCAGCGGTAGAAATGATTTGAGGTAAGCACCGAAAACCCCTGCGATCCGTTCAAATGTATCGAAAAGCGGCATTCGGGGCGAAAAATATAGGGATATCGAAATCCTTTTCTAAAAACTAGAGGCTGCCGTTTACGATGAAAGGGTAATGACGGGAATGTGGGAAAGCATGCCCGTTCGACAAACGGCCCAATGAGTACGTGGGGTACGTTGGGCCACTTTGAATGTCGAACTCGGCTGGAAGCTGAAAAG
>CBDUAB010000346.1:0-5123 GCA_965365045.1 uncultured Planctomycetales bacterium | reverse complement strand
GCGACACTGGCTAGGATCCCTACGAGCAGGGCGTTTTGGAAAAATGGAAACTCGTAACGGGTTTGGTGAAGGCAGTTCGCCAGCTTTGCACGGTGATACACTGGTCGTTCCGTGGGACCACGAAGACGACTCCTTCATTGTCGCGCTTGACACGAAGACTGGCAAAGACAAATGGAAAGTTGACCGGGATGAGAGAACAACTTGGTCGACGCCGTTCATCGTCGAGTACGATGGACGTACTCAGGTAGTAACGAATGGTGCCAAGCGTGTTCGCAGCTACGACCTGGCGACGGGCGAACTAATTTGGGAATGTGGCGGTCAGACGGGCAATCCAATACCATCGCCCGTGAGGCAGGATGGACTCGTCGTATGCATGACGGGTTGGCGCGCTTCCGCGATCTATGCGATTCCTTTGAATGCGACTGGGGACATTACCGACTCGGACAAGATTGCGTGGAATAACACGGAAGCGGCCCCCTACGTGCCATCACCTGTGTTGTATGAAGGGCAACTTTACTTTACCAAGTCACGCGACGGCATCCTTTCGTCGCGGGATGCTAAAACGGGAGATGAGCTCATTGGGCAGACGCGCCTTCCCGGCATTCGAACTCTTTATGCATCACCTGTCGCCGCAGCGGATCGCATTTACTTTACTGGCCGCGGCGGTACGACGCTCGTGCTCAAGCACGGCCCAGAACTAGACGTCATTGCCACAAACAAACTCGACGAGACCATCGATGCGTCACCGGCCCTGGTAGGCAATGAGCTTTTCATGCGTGGAGAAAAGCACCTGTATTGCATAGCAGTCAAGTAAGAGGTTAAGAGTCCAAAGGAAAAAGAAAGCGATGCCAGGCCATCGCATTCCAAGATTTCAGTTAAGGACGATAACCAACCTGTGAGAATGCCCGATTTTGGGGGACGTAGCGTTCGTCGAAATCTGGATCCTCGCAACTCAGATTGTTGTGTTTCAGGTCGATTGTTTTTCGCAAGTCGTTGATTGTTCCTTTAATGAAGCAGTCCTGAACCCCATTTGCCCGCAGAATGTCAAGTTCGTACCTACTACCCTGACGAACTCCGCCGTCTGCATTATTCATCCAAAATATCGAGTTCTTAAAGATACTCGCGGTTCCTTTATCGTCCACACCATTGAAGTTTTCAGTGAACGTACAGCGATCGACAATGACTCGAGAACCGGGGAAGACCGTTAGCGCTCCCGACCCATGCCGTGGTTGGTATCGGACAGCGGTTTCCATGAGACGCGGTATACTGGGCCAATCAATGTTTCCTTTGACCGGAGTATAACTAATTCCTTGATTGGAAATATTGCCTACAAACAGACAGTTACGGATCTCCGCTGAACTTTTTGGCAACAAGTCGACTGCCGAACCGGTGATCAGACACCGGTTGTCACGAAAGACACAATTCTGAATCAAGACCGAATTCCGCATAAAGCCACGGTGCTCTATCGAGACGCCGCCTGCGCAAGGGCTGGCGTAGTTGTCAAAAACCTCAAGGCGGTCAAGTGTCGGATAGGACCTGCCAAATATCTTGACGCCAGCACCATCCGTATAAAAGAAAACATGACCGTAGATGCCCTCTGTTTTTCTGAATGCGTCGAAACTCGGTTCTATCGGATCTTCGTGGGGTTCATCCGTAACGAAGTTGTTACCACCAGTTATCTTGAAGCCGCGAAGCACGGTCTTTCGTGTAATTCCATCTCCAAAGTAGACGACATGATTCACAACGGCAGGGAAACTAGCGGAAGTTCGGTCGGCGATTGCCGGATTGGCCGCGGTTAAGATTACTTCTCCATCGGCCTCCAGCGAAATGCCTTCATGTTTCGCGTTGAACCAGATTAGCGCCTGCCCCTTTTTTCTGGGCCGGTAGGTTCCCGCATGGACTCGCACTGCTTTATGTTTCCGGTCCTCGGCAGCAAGCTCCAATGCTTGTTGAATGTCTTGCCCAGGATAAACGTGGTAATGCCCGTCACGAAGTTCGGGCGTCGAGGGTGGCTGAATGAAGCACGCGATTTGGAGCAGAACAACAGAAATCATTAAGTTGCCTATTCTTCGGCAATGTCAATCGATTGATTCGATTGAATCGGTCCAGCAACCGTTTGCTCTTTTCCCGTTGGCCATTTGACAATGAGCTTGTCAACCACGTCCGCGTCACCTAATCCAAAATACAACGGATAAGCGCTCTGTGACAAGTATCCAGATTGGCCGTCGTTTACTTTCGTGTAGACGTTTTTGTCAGCATGGACTCGGACAACCGCACCAAGCCCGTCGGCATTCGAGGTTTTTCCTGACAACTGAACCTTCAACCAATGAATTGGCTTTTGGTCGGACAAGTTGTTTACGAGCACCATCGGCCCGTCGTTAAACTCGCCCGTCAGAATATCGAGGTCGCCGTCGTTGTCTAAATCGAAAATTACGGAGCTACGTGTACCCAACGCTCCCCACACTTCAACTGGTTCCTTGATTTTAAGACGTTCGACAAGTTGATGGTCCTTATCCTCACCGTTGGGGTCCAAAGTAAAGTTTGGCTTGGCCGTATGTCCGCCCTTTCGAGGTTCGACTCCCAAAATGAACTCACTTTCGAGGAACGTCTGTCCTTTGTTGTTCAGGAGCACTTTGTTGACACAATATCGAAACGGATAGTTCATGCTCGCCGCGACAAAAACATCTTCGAATCCGTCCGCGTTCAGATCACCAACGCTTACCCCCCAAGGCCAATAGTTTTCCGCCCCAATCTTGTCCGAGATCTCGATGAATCGACCGCCGCCCTGATTGTGAAAAAATGAATTGCCAAAGATGCTGTTGCCATCACTTCGCAAAAATGACTCCGGCCAAACCATGTTCGATTTCTGATTCTCTTCTTCCAATTCAATCGGAGCACTCATGTCCGAATGCATGTCAGTGATGTAGATATCCATTTTTCCGTCATTGTCGAAATCGAAAACTTGGATTCCCATTGCTCCCCATGATGTACTCGGAAAGACTTCTCGGCTTTTCTTTTCGAACCTTTTGCCGTCAACGTTCTGGTAATACTCATCATGTCCTTGCATGTTGAGGACATAAAGGTCGGGCCAACCATCCTCGTTGACATCGATAGGGCTTGCATCGCCGGCCCAACTGTCGTCGACCAATCCCGTCTGCCGCGTTACCTCGGCAAACTGGTTATCGCCCAAGTTCTTGTACAAAATACTTCGCTCGTTACGTTGTTCAGGTTTCAGGTGACCGGCAAAGGCGTCCGCAAGCGGAGGATGAATGCCCTGCGGGTCAACTTCGTCTTTAGTAAAGACACCGACGTTGCACAGAAATAGGTCAACTAAGCCATCTCTGTCGTAGTCGAAGAAGACACCGCTTGAGGAATGGCCGCTGTATTCCAGCCCTGAAGATGTCGTCCGGTCGGTGAATTGTCCTTTTCCGTCGTTCACGAAAAAATAGTTTCCGCCACGGATGGAAGTAACGTACAAGTCCGGGTCGCCATCATTGTCGGTGTCGGCGAACGAGGCCGACGCGCCAATCTGGTCGGCCAACGCAATTTCAGGGGTCGAAATATCCGTGAATTTGCCGCCACCGACGTTTTTCCAAAGCTGATTCGCACCGATCTGCGTCGTGAGATAAACATCCAGCAGACCATCGCCGTCAACGTCCGCCACCGCGATTCCGTTACCATGGTCGTAATGTGCGGCAATATTAATCTTGCACGCGTAGTCCACGCTTTTGTTTTCAAAGGTGATGCCGCTTTCCTCGGCCAGATCGGCGAACTGAAATTCGTGAAAAACGTCAAACTTCTCCGTTGTTTCCAACTGTTCGTTTCTCCGTGCCACAAGCCACTCCGGGGCCATTACGTCTTCGGGATAAGGGAATTTACGAAGGGCCGTGGCGCCCTCCTCAGCAGCTGAGAGAGGTTCGTTGAGAACGATCTCTAGATGGTCCTTTAGCTTCTTTAGCTCGCGATCGTCGCCACTATTGTAGTAGCCTCGTATTCGTCCAGTCCGGTCTACGAGGATGAATTGTTGGCTGTGAAAGATCGGCATGTCGGTCGCATTTGGGTCTTCGCCGACAGGCAGCTTGAAACCTTCCTTGCTTAGATTCCAGATGGCGTCTCGTGGTCCGGTCAGGAATTTCCAGTGTTCCGAATCGGCGCCATGATTCCGAGAGTAACCAGCTAATACCTCGGGTGTGTCGAATTCCGGGTCAACGGTAATGCTGACAAGTCGAATATCTTTCCACTTCGGATGCGTCTTCAATTCGTCTTGCAGCAGACGAAGCATGGTCGTCTGTCGCGGACATGTCGCAAGACAACGTGTGAAAATGAAGTTTCCAATCCACACTCGATTCCGAAAATCGGCAAGACCGATCGCAACGCCAGATTGCTCTGTTAGGGTAAAATCCGGCAATGTGCCAAGGACGCGCACTTCATCGGAATCAGCTTCGATTTCACTCGGCTTGCTATCCGAAGTCGGCTTAACTGCTACATCGACATCACTCTCGTCCTTTGCGCATCCGGATGGGCCAATCGCGATTAGAAACGTTGCCAACAGCAGCGTTGTGCGAAGCATCCGCGTCTTTGTATTGTGTGCTTCCGATTCAATCACAATCTTGGTCTCCGTTTGTGAGAGTCATGTCGCTTTGCCAGTGCGAGAACTCCTCGGCGGCAGACTGAGTCTCGCATACGAAACGCAGCTTGTTCTGTGTATTCGCTCAGAATCCTATCGACGGCATCTGGGGCGAGATGGTGGCGGAAATTGTCCGTTCCCGTTCCGTCCATTGTACCGCACAGGGCGGAACAAGGGGCGTCGGAAGAGGGCGTATGCACAATGGTACTTGCTCTCAACGTTGATTTACTTGAGTCGAACGCGCTAGCGTCGGGTTTTGTCGGAAAAAACGAAACCAAGCGACACCCGTGGCTAGCCTGCGTTTCTCACACATTTGAAGGCCGGAACGAGCAAACGCAGACTTCGCCGGAACTTCGGTCGCTGCATTTCTGAACGGGAATCGTGAGACGGGCAAGCAAATCCGGAACAGATTGCCGCGGACGAAGTTCCCCACGAGGCCGCACACAATACAAACACGTTTGCGTCTTATTCGCCGACGACCGATGGGCAGCGTCTG
>CBDUAB010000345.1:0-5125 GCA_965365045.1 uncultured Planctomycetales bacterium | reverse complement strand
GTTGGCCTGGTTACCAACGGGGGAGGGCGGGACCTGCTGCAAGTCCGCGCGCTCGGTTTTCCTGTCTTTACCGGTTCGACGATCGTGTCCCACGCTTACTGCCAAATCATGCACATTGGACTGCCAGTCCGTGTCGGCGGTTTAGTTGTCAGCCAAGGTGATTTGCTGCACGGTGATGCCAACGGTGTCGCGAGCATTCCGATGGACATTGCAGACCAAGTCGCAGACGTCGCCGTGGAATTCATTGAAGCGGAAAACCTTATAATGAATTACGTCAAAGCCGAGGGCGAAAAAAATGTTGCCGAGTTTTGCGCGCGGACAGCGGAATTCAAAGACGCCATTGGCCGCCTCACAAAACGTGTTTCCCGGGCGGGCACATAATGGTATCCGACAACTCTTACGCAGCGCGATTATTCGAAGTCACCAAGACGTTTGGATCTCATACCGCCGTTGCAAATCTGTCGTTAGACGTCCCGCTAGGATCCATCTACGGATTCATTGGACCCAATGGATCGGGAAAGACGACGACGATCCGCATGATCCTGCACATATTGCATGCGGACTCGGGAACGATCGAGGTCCTTGGTGAGCGTGGTACGCGTGCCGCGAATGACAGCGTCGGATACTTGCCAGAAGAACGCGGACTCTACAAGAAGATGAAAGTGCTGGGTCTGCTTGAATACTACGCAGCCCTAAAAAGCATGCCGCGTAAAGACGCGCGAACTGAAGCAATGCGTTGGCTCGAGCGGATGGAACTGTCCGCGTGGTCGGGCAAAAAGATTGAGACTCTTTCCAAGGGCATGGCGCAAAAAATACAGTTTATCTCGACAGTCCTTGCTCGTCCCCGGTTGATTATTCTCGACGAGCCGTTCGCAGGACTCGATCCCGTTAATCTCGAAATGATTCGCGCTGCGATCCTCGATTTGCAACGTCAAGGATCGACCGTCATCTTTTCGACACACGACATGTCGATGGCGGAAATGTTGTGCGACTCCATTTTCATGATCTACCAAGGTCGTAAGGTCCTCGACGGTACGCTCGGCGAGATTAAAGACAAATACGGTAAAGATACGGTGCGACTCCGAACCGAAGGCGGCGCTAGCGTCCTCGAAGGATTACCTGGTATCGAGAACGTGCTCGACATGGGAGGATATCAAGACGTCAAGCTGCAAGGGAATAGTAACGAGTTCCTCACTCAGCTCATGCAGCGAACACGGGTTCAGTTGTTCGAGGAAACGCAACCGTCCCTCCACGACATCTTCATTCGTATCGCAAAACCCAAAGACGCGGAGCCGGCACATGAGTAAGATCGTCGCCATCGCGAAAGCCGAATACGGGATCGCGGTTCGCTCCAAAGCTTTCGTGATAGGCATCTTGATGATGCCGATCCTCATGGGCGGCGGCATCGCAATGCAAGTATTGCTGAAAGATCATGTGGACATAACCGATCGCAAGTGCGCGATCGTCGATCGCTCAGGTTACCTCTATGCGATTATCGAGGCAGCGAATACCGAACGTGAGGAGTCGAGAGTCTTCGAAATATCTGACGAGGGGTCTCGCAATCAGGTTCTTCCACACTTCCTTCTTGAAGAATACATCGAAGACGCGGACCAGTCGCAAACGGACATTGAAATTGAACTATCGCAACGAATAATGGATGGGGAATTGTTCGCGTATCTTGTCATCGACAAGGAGATATTCGATGCGGAACAGGTTGACGATGAAAGTGGGCAGAGCTTGGCCTATCACACCGAGACGCCGACCTTCGAAGCGTTGCCCGATTGGCTGCAACAAGTAATCAATGATGCCGTGTTAAAGCGCCGGTTCGAAGACGCTCAAGTCGATCAAAGCGTGGTCGAAAACTTGTCACGCCGAGTTCGGTTGACGTCTCTTGGGTTGGTTGAAGTTTCCAGTGACGGAGAAGTCAAAGCAGCCAAACGAGACAACGAACTACAGACCGTCGGTGTGCCCATGGGGGCGATGATGCTCCTGTTCATGCTTGTCATGATGACCACACCCGCTCTTCTCAACCAAGTCCTCGAAGAAAAAATGCAAAAGATCTCCGAGGTGTTGATCTCCTCCGTGACTCCATTCCAACTGCTCATGGGTAAACTCTTCGGAACCGTTTTGGTATCACTCACGCTTTCCGCCCTTTACTTGGGCGGGATCCACTACGTAACTTGGCACTTTGAGGTGTCGGAATTGATCGATCCATCGCTCTACGTTTGGTTCTTTCTGCTGCTGGTCCTTGCGCTCTTCATGTTCGGATCGATCTTTTCGGCAATCGGGGCAGCCTCCTCGGAGATCAAAGACGCTCAAAGTTTGATGACGCCGGCAATGCTGATTGTTGTGCTTCCCCTCTTCTTCATAAGCGTGGTGATCCGATCACCAAGCAGCACATTCTCGACAGTGCTGTCGATGTTTCCACCGGCCACGCCCATGATCATGATGCTCCGGATCGCAATGCCACCCGGCCCACCCGTCTGGCAGATTGTCGTCTCCATCCTGTTGACCGCTGTGTTCACCGTTGTTTGCGTCGCCGCGGCTGGCAAGATCTTTCGCATCGGAATCCTATCACAGGGCCAAGCGCCGTCTTATGCCAGACTGCTACAGTGGATACTTTCGAAGTAATGATATAATGATGGCTGCGATTACATTCCCGTGTAATTTCACCATAAGCAGCGATGCCGAAACGAACATCAGCAAGTGCCACCACTACGTCTCTCCCGGAGGACTTCCGCACCTTGTTCTGGGATCATGACTTCGAATCGTTGGACTTGCGAAGCGACACTTCCTTTATCATCTCGCGTGTTTTGACGATGGGATCTTGGGCCTCCATCTGTTGGCTCCGGAGTCACGTAGGTGACGACACGCTGCGGGACTGGATCGAACAAGGGAAAGGGCGACGGCTGGATCCAAAACAGTTACGATTCTGGGAGCTCATCTTGGGAATTCCCCGCGACCTAGTCGACAAGTGGCTTGAGCAAGATGCGCGGCAGACGTGGGACGGACGCGTAAAGCGATGACTGCGCACCTGGAAGCAATCACTGCTGAACAGCAACGGGCTATCGTCCAATTTGGCCCGTTCGTCAAACGACGTGCGATGTATTTGGCAGGTGGCACGGCCGTGGCCATCCAACTCGGGCATCGCCAATCGGTGGATTTGGATTGGTTCAGCCCAGAGTCAATCGACGATCCGATACAGATGGCGCAAGAGATAAGAGACGCAGAGGTGCCGTTGCAAACCGATTCAGTCGATCGTGGAACTTTGCACGGACACGTTTTTGGCGTTCGGGTCAGTATCTTGGAATACCGTTATCCATTGCTGGAAGCGCCCGCCATAGATCCCGCTCTGGATTGTCCGTTAGCGTCAATCCACGATCTAGCCGCAATGAAGCTCGTGGCCGTCGCACAACGCGGATCGAAAAAAGACTTCGTGGACATTTATGCCATCGGGGCAAATCGACTTTCATTAGATGAAATGTTGGACGCCTATCGTCGAAAGTACTCGCTGGACGATGTGGCAAGAATTCTCTACAGCCTCACTTATTTTGACGACGCCGATCCCGAACCGATGCCGCGGATGCTTTGGGAATCCAATTGGGACGCGATAAAGGATGCGATTCGAAAGTGGGTCAAAGAGATGGCTGGATAGAGATTCTGTCGTGCGTCAATTCTGACACGCCAGATCGAACCAGTCGACCACTTCTTTGTGAAGCGGAATGCCCCGCTCATGGCGGTCGATCGACTCTTCATGCTCAGGCAGACCTGCGTAGTAGACCCGGTCGTGCCCCGGAGCCGGAGGTGTTTCTCTCAGGTACTTCAAAAATTCGTCCCGCCCCAACGATGACGCATCATTCCGGCGTACGTGTGCGAGCAACGGCGGTATACACCGATGCTCAAGCTCCTCGAAATTCGAACGCCGGCTGATGTCGGCTGAGTCATCCGCCGAAATATCGTTCAATACGACGCCCGCCACTTGTAAGCCATCACGAAAAGTCGTGGCGGCAATCAGGGTTTGCAATGTCTGGTTGATGACGCCCAACATATTCGCAGCGATAACAACAATTGGAAAGCCAAAGTCGCAAGCCAAATCCGCTACGTATTCATCTTCGCCCAGAGGGGACATGAGACCGCCCGCACCTTCGACGATGACGATTTCGTATTCAAGCCAGGCATCGAGTCCGGCGCGTAATGCTTCCATGTCGATTTCCTTACCCTCGGCGCGAGCGGCCAGATGCGGAACAAGTGGTGCTTCGAATATCTGCGGACAGACATCAGCGAGCAAACCCGGTTGGCCAGCCGCCTGCCATAGCACGTGAGCGTCTTCGCTAACAAGCTGGTCACCTTTGGCAATGCACCCGCTAGCCACCGGTTTGTAAACACCGACGTGTTTGCCCGCGGCGACCAACGCGCGCACAATGGCGGCCGCGACATACGTTTTGCCTACTTCCGTGTTAGTGCCGGTGATAAAGAGGCCACGTGCCATGAAGCTGAATACGAAAAGAGCTGGTGCATTTCGGCTGATTAAATGTAGCAGGCGAAAGGTTCTGCGCAAATCGCGTATGAAGAAGGCCGGAACGAGCGGCTTAATCGGTGTTGTTTCTGATGGACCGTTACCACGACGCGCTGTTCCGGCGGGAATCTTCGACAGACACCGAACTCGCGATTCATGCCGGAACAGCGCGGCGTCGAAAGCGCCAACCAACGCGGCGGTACTCGCGCCGCTCGTTCCGGCCTACCATTTATGAAAATCCCGGTAGAATCCACCGTCTTCTTGCATTCCGTGCCACCTCTATCCCTCCATCTCCTGTCTCTTTACGTCTTTGTTTCTCAGCCGAGCCGCCCTGGCAGACTTGGCAACGCGCGTCGATCGTCACATACTAAACACCTGAGAAAAGTTCGGATCTCAGCCCCTCGTGATCCCGCCGTTGTTTTGCCAGCCATTCCTATCTCGTTCAAAAGGATGCTTCCGATGCTGCAAATGCTCACCAAGCTATCTGTGCTCTGTTTCGTTCTTTCGCCTGGCCTGTCATTCGGTGCCGATTGGCCGACGTACATGAACGACAAAACACGTGTGGGTTACACCTCGGACACGCTCGAGATGCCGCTTTCAGAGAGCTGG
>CBDUAB010000344.1:0-5128 GCA_965365045.1 uncultured Planctomycetales bacterium | reverse complement strand
GGTTCCTACCAATTGCTTTGCCATAACGACTCACTGACTTTTGACAAAAGAAAACAGACCAATGTCACACTTGCTCGATCTGCCAATGCTCCAACTCGACGGGCGTCGAACGACCGAAAATGTTGATCATGATCGTCACACGGCCATTCGCCTCGTCCATGGCATCGACATCTCCTTCAAAGTTCTCGAATGTCCCCTCCTTGATGCGTACGCGATCACCCAACTTGAACGGAATAGCGGTCTTGATCTGTTCAGCATCGTCCTCTTCGGGATGCGCCGCCTTGACGATGCGTTCGATTTCCTCGGTGAGCATCGGCGTGGGTTTGCCGGCCGAGCCGGTAAAGTCGCCAATGCCAGGTGTTTCGCGAACCAGGAACCACGTTTCCTCGTTCAGTACCATATTAACGACGATGTAACCGGGAAAGAGTTTTCGCTTTATGACACGCCGTTTGCCATTTTTGAATTCAGCGACATCTTCAGTCGGTACGATGATCTCGCCAAAAAAATTGTCCAGTCCTTCAACTTTCACCCGCCGAATAAGCCCATCACAAATCGACTTTTCACGATTGCTTTGGACCTTGAGGATATACCATTGTTTGTCGTCTTCGTCCGCAGCCTCGCTGTCGTCCGCTTCCTCGATGGGCTTGACGTTCTCCGCCGTGTCACCATCGAATTCATCGGGCAAGTCGGACGCGTCATCGTCGTCGTCCAAGTCGCTGTCTGCTTCCAAGTCGCCGTCCGTGTTCAGTGCGGGATCATCGGCAATCACCGCGTCCGTGGACGTCGTATTCTCATCCATCCCGTCGGCCTGGGACTCCAAGGGTTGAGATTCCACTGACGCATCAAGCGGTTGGTTTTCCGCGTTGATCGAATCTTGGGACACCTTATTCACCCTCGTAATACTTTTTCTAATCGTCGACTTGCGTCGGGATATAACGTTTACTTGCTTATGATGCCAATTTTTGCGAACGCCATTTGCCAAAAAATGTCAAAGAAGAACAGTACGGTCGCGAGCGCCAGGATGACGAACAACACGACCAGTGAACTGCGTATGAGTTCGTTTTTGGACGGCCAGGATACTTTGTTCATCTCCGCTTCGACAGCAATTAGGAAATCGGCAAAGCGCGGGTAATTCACCATCCGATATGAAAGCCACATCCCACCTAACAACACGGTGGCAGCGACCGCATAACACGTGGACTCACTCCAAGTGATTTCCAACAGGTTGTACAAGCTCAACGTACCCAAGAGGACGATGATGGCCATCGTCGCCAACGTTACTTGTCGCGTGACACGACCCTGGTTGCGTTTGTAAACGCCAACGTGAATCAGTTCTTCCCAGAACGACGTCATGCCAGCGCTTCGTTGCTTACCCATGTCCGTTACTGCCTTGTCCTGCCTCGCCCGGTACCGTGTCTATCCCTGGCTCATTTGGCAATAAACTCGTCTGCCAATACCTGCTGGCCGTGCGTCAATCTCGCCGACCGAGCAGCAAAACATTTTCAAGTAGCAAAAACATCGAGCGGTGACCTGGCTGATTGACGAACGACCAGTTCACGACTGCGGTTTATGGCAGGGGCGGCGGGAGTCGAACTCGCAACCCCCGGTTTTGGAGACCGGTGCTCTGCCAATTGAGCTACGCCCCTGTGCAACGGCGACCAGTAAGGGATCGCGCGTCTATTCAATAATCTTGGTTACCACGCCCGAACCAACCGTGCGACCGCCTTCGCGAATTGCGAAGCGAACGCCATCATCCATCGCGATTGGTTTATGCAACTCGATGGTCACTCTGACGTTATCGCCGGGCATGCACATTTCAGCACCGACGAGATTTGCCGTGCCCGTCACGTCTGTTGTACGGAAGTAAAATTGAGGCCGATAGCCACTGAAAAACGGAGTATGACGTCCGCCTTCGTCTTTTGACAAACAGTAAACTTCGGCTTCGAACTTGGTGTGCGGCGTGATGGAACCAGGTTTGGCCAACACCTGACCGCGTTCGATTTCGCCGCGCTTAACGCCACGCAAGAGACAGCCAACGTTGTCACCAGCACGTCCCTCATCGAGAAGCTTGCGGAACATTTCCACGCCAGTAACGGTTGTCTTGGCTGACTCTCCGGCAAGACCAACGATCTCAACTTCTTCACCGACCTTGATGACGCCGCGTTCAATCCGTCCCGTTGCAACCGTGCCACGACCTTCGATCGAAAAGACGTCCTCGATCGCCATTAGGAACGGCTTGTCTTCTTCACGAGGCGGCTCAGGAATGTACTCATCAATCGCGTCCATCAGCTCGCCGATGCATTTGTTCGCTTCCTCATCCTCGGGCTTCTGGTAGGCCGGCAAGCTCGAGCCACGAACCACCGGAATGTCATCCCCGGGGAAGTCATATTTGGAAAGCAGCTCGCGGACTTCGAGTTCGACCAAATCGAGAAGCTCTTCGTCGTCGACCAAGTCAATCTTGTTGAGAAATACGACAATTGCCGGCACGTCGACTTGGCGCGCCAGCAGCACGTGCTCCTTGGTTTGCGGCATCGGTCCATCCGCCGCCGAGACGACCAGAATCGCTCCGTCCATTTGGGCGGCGCCGGTGATCATGTTCTTGATAAAATCCGCATGGCCGGGGCAGTCGATATGAGCGTAGTGACGGTTTTTCGTCGCGTACTCAACGTGCGCCACAGCAATCGTCACTGTCTTGGTCTCGTCGCGCACAGTACCGCCCTTGGCGATATCCGCGTAAGACTTGTATTCCGCCAAACCTTTTTTAGCCTGGACAGCAACAATTGCACCTGTCAGGGTCGTCTTACCGTGGTCAATGTGGCCAATCGTACCCACATTCACGTGCGGTTTAGTTCGTTGGAATGTCTCCTTAGCCATGGCTCTTACCTATTCAGTTTTCCAAATCGACAAACGGTGGCACCACACCACGCGGGAATTAACATCTGATTTCGACGGACGTATCTTGCGACCAATCTTCGTGTCCTTGAGAGCTGCTGACGGGATTCGGACCCGTGACCTCGTCCTTACCAAGGACGCGCTCTACCAACTGAGCTACAGCAGCCAGGGGTCCCCGCCATCGCGAGCCTACTCATTATCTATTAGCCTAGACTTTTTGCTCGGCCGCCGGCTGAAAGCTGCTGCCCGTCCTTCTTCTCCATTTGTTCCTTAATCACTCGTTTCCTTTAATCCCACCCTCGCGGGAATTTGCACGAAGCGGGTGAAGGGAGTCGAACCCTCGTAATCAGCTTGGAAGGCTGTTGCTCTACCGTTGAGCTACACCCGCAGGAGAACCCATCAACATATCGCATTCCCAGCTCGGCAACTAGGGCAGCAAATCATTGTTTGCAATTGTCTCGGAAACGACCCAAATCCCCTTTTCCCCACGGCAGAATCTCGCGAGTGGGGGGTGCAGGATTCGAACCTGCGAAGGCTGTGCCATCAGATTTACAGTCTGACCCCTTTGACCGCTCGGGAAACCCCCCTTGACTGCCTGCCAACTAGCTACTGCCCGGACGTCCTTGCCACGAGCGAAAAACAATCGCGAGGCGGTACTTTCCGGTGAAACTGAGCTAGCGGAGGGACTTGAACCCACAACCTGCTGATTACAAATCAGCTGCTCTGCCAATTGAGCTACGCTAGCCTTTTCGTGCGCACTGGTCCCACAAGAACGGGTTAATATAACGAAAACAAAGACTTACGCAAGAGAAAGATGGTTCGCGCACCTGGCATTTGGCTGGAACGCACTTTCTTCAATAGCCCGACGCGCAAGCGAGGGGCACTACCAACCGACTCTACTGGAAGCCGTTTTGGTAATGCACCGCGCTTGCGCGTCGGGCTATCGTGCATTTTTGCAAAGCGCGTTCCGGCACACGCCGGTCGATTGTCAATAAAAAACGAGGAAAAGTAGTATTTTTACTTCTCCTCGTTGTTCGTCTCGGCAAGTGAAAAACAGACTTATTCGACCAGAATATCAAGTCTCACTTCGCGAGCTGCAGCCCGCAGCTTTGTCAGGGCGCGGGCTTCGAGCTGCCGAATTCGTTCTTTGGTCACCCCCAGCTCCGCACCGACTTCCTTCAATGTGAGCGGCTCTTGGCTGTGATCCAGTCCGAAACGACTGATGATGATCTTTTGCTCCCGGTCGTCCAAACGAGAAAGGATCTTACCGATTTGGTGCTCACGCTGCTGCTGGGCGCTGATGGCTAAGTACGGATCCGAGCCGTCATCCTCGGTCGCGGCGAACATCTCGTCATGGCTGGTACGGAACCGATCGCGGTATTTAAACTCACCGGGAATCGTCCGAGCGAAATTCTTCATGATCGCCCAGCTCGCGTAAGTGCTGAACTTATTGCCGCGGGCATAATCGAACTTCTCGGCGGCGCGGATAAGCGACATATTGCCATCACTGACCAACTCAAAGAAGTTCTCATTTGGCGAAACGTGTCGTTTGGCAATCGAGACCACCAAACGCAGATTGGCTTGCACGATTTGATTCTTGATCTCGACCGCCTCCTCGTAAAGCCGTTCGATTTCGTCCATATGGACGCTTTTGGCCTTAGTCGGCTCCAGTCCTTTGCGCAGCCTAGCTGCGGAGTATTTGAGAAAATTGAACTTACGGAACAAGTGCTGCTCTTGCTCACGAGTCAGTAAAGGAACATCGTAAAGTGAAGCCAGATAAGGAGGCAGACCCGCAGGTATGCGTTGTTTGCGGAGAGACTTATCCAGTTCCGGCATCGGCGTCAGGATGACTCTGGCCGCGCCCGGTGCAGCGAAACTGTCGTTGGGCATATAGTCCAGCGGCAACTCCTCAATACGCTTGGCACGCATCTCGTTCACGATTCGGTAGATGCTCGTTTTGGTGCGGCAGAAGCGTTTCGCGATTCGGTCGACCGGCATTCCTCGGCGATAAAGCTGCAGAATGTCCTCCTTGGCTTGGTCGTTGAGCGGACCAGTATGGCTCGGGAAGATCGCTAGATCTTGATGTTTACGATCAAATTCCTTCAGCGTATAGCGAATCGTCTCGACGCTACGGTTCATGGATTGCGCGATCCGTCGCGTCACGTCCGACGGGCAGCCGCCGGCACGGGCCAAACGGCGGGCTCGGCGCACGATTTCCTCACGCTCATTTTCCGTG
>CBDUAB010000343.1:0-5137 GCA_965365045.1 uncultured Planctomycetales bacterium | reverse complement strand
GCGTCGCTGTTCCGACGCGCGGCGAGTTGAATTCGCATTGCCGCTGCGGCCGGAGCGTACCATGGATGGCGTACTCCGACGTAAACCGATTCAAGATGCGGACGGTGTTTGACGATCGCCCCGCGTCTCGAGCTTTCGTGCCTTACGTTCCGCGTGCATTCGCTTCTTGTCTTGAACGATCTGCTCGATCGACCTAACGTGGTCGGGCCGCTTCTTGCCAAATCGCTTGATATAAATCTGTTCGATGAAGTAGCGTGCTTTTTGTACGATAATGTGTTGCGTAACAGCCTAAAGGCTGGATCCAACAAAAATGAATTGGACCAATTAATGCCGGAACGACCTTCAAAGGCAGAATCGATTTTCTTTGCTGCTCGCGAAATACCCATCGACGAACGCGAAGGTTATCTGGAAAAAACTTGTGGTGACGATGCGCGATTGCGGAAACGGGTTGAACAACTCTTAGTCGCTGAGATCAATGTGGGCGATTTTCTTCAAGAACCCTTGGCCCACAGCATTGTCGATAAACGATCGGCAAACGCAGGTGAAGGCCCGGGTTCGATAATTGGTCCCTACAAGCTTTTGCAAGAAATCGGCGAAGGCGGTTTTGGCGTTGTCTACATGGCCGAGCAATCGGAACCGATTCGACGCACCGTGGCGTTGAAGATTGTCAAGCAAGGCATGGATACGCGCGAGGTCATCGCTCGCTTCGAAGCCGAGCGACAAGCGCTGGCCATGATGGATCACACCAATATCGCTCGTGTGTTCGATGCGGGAACCACCGAAAGTGGTCGCCCGTATTTCGTGATGGAGTTGGTCAAAGGTGTGCCGATCACCGAATTCTGCGATAAGAACAATCTTTCAACCGACAAGCGTCTCGAGCTATTTGTAAAAGTCTGCGACGCCGTGCAGCATGCTCACCAAAAGGGCGTCATTCATCGGGACCTGAAGCCGGCCAACGTTATGATCACTGCGCACGAACGTGATCCCGTGCCGAAAGTGATCGACTTTGGAGTGTCGAAGGCCCTGAGTCAGCGTCTCACAGAAAAGACGTTATTCACGCGCTACGGTCAGATGATTGGGACACCGCAATACATGAGCCCCGAGCAGGCGGAGATGACTGGCCTGGACGTCGATACGCGGAGCGACATCTATTCGCTCGGAGTTCTACTGTACGAATTGTTGACCGGAACAACTCCGTTGGAAGCTGATCGCTTACGGACGGCCGGTTACAGCGAATTGCTGCGGATGATTCAACACGAAGAGCCGTGCAAACCCAGCACGCGGTTGAGTTCACTTGGGGACAGCCTGACAATCGTATGCGAACACCGCAAAACCGATCCGACACGCCTGCGCCAGCTGATTCGCGGTGAATTGGATTGGATCGTAATGAAGGCATTGGAAAAGCATCGTGATCGTCGTTATGAGACAGCCAACGGAATGGCACGAGACATTCAACGTCACTTAAGACAGGAACCGGTCCATGCCGGACCACCGAGCGCTACGTACCGTCTTTCCAAGATGATCCGCCGCAATAGACTCGCATTTATAGCCGGCACCGCGATTCTCGCTTCCTTGGTAATTGCACTCATCGCCGTCACATGGGGTTTTACACATGCAAATTACCTTCGCGGCTTGGCTGAGGATGGATTTAACCTTGCGAAGAAAGCGGAGGAAACGGCGATCAAAGATCGCAACGACGCAGTGCACGAACGAAATCGCGCCGAGGTCGCGCTCCAACAGGAAGCGCGTCAGGTCTATCTCATGCATCTGGCAAATGCAGACAAGGCCCTGCTGGAAAAGAACTTTCAACGCGCCCGTGTCGAACTATACGAATGTAAACCAGCGCTGCGCAAATGGGAGTGGCGATTCCTGGAAAGTCGATATCGCGCAACAATCCCCGTCGAGCTGCCCAGTTTCAATAACGGATCTTTCACGCGTGATGGAACGCGGTTCATTGCCAGAGGCATGCCTGGCTCGCCTGACAAACACAAGATGTTTATTTGGGACGTTTCATCCGGCGCGAAGCTTGTTGCCGAATTACCGCACAAGAGCCAGCTAACCGGTTTTACGATGTCGCCCGACGATAAATGGCTTATTACGCGCGACGAAGACGGTAACTTTGTCCGATGGAACCTTGATTCGCAAAAGCAGCATGAATGGATCGCCAAGGAAGCAACAGACAAATTTGGCAATCCGATGGCGTTCAGCAAAGATGGATTAATCGCAACGGAGAACGGCGACACACTCACCGTATTCAACGCAACGGATGGCAGCATCAAATTCTCTCTGGAGTTAGGCAGGTCATTCGGAAACGCAAAGTTCAGTCCGAACGGACGCTGGCTCGTAGCCTCGTCTAATCCATCTGTGTTGATCGACGTGTCGACAGGAACGATCGTGAGACAGTTTTCGGATGGTGCGATAATTCCAACATTCAGTCCGAATGGTCGGCTGATTGCGACTGGGAATATCGCCGATCAATCAATTTCTCTTTGGGATTGGGATGGCGCGAAAAAAGCATTGACTTATCAAAGGTCGTGGAAGGCGGCCAACAGCAGTCGGTTCGCTGATCTACGTTTTCACGCTGACGGAAAACAGTTAGTTTCCGTGCAAGGCGCGCACGTAATCGTGTGGGACGTTACCACGACTGAGATTGTGAATTCGATCCACACAGGAGGCCTGACGGCGTGGACGGACGTGAATTCGCAGCAAAACCTGATTGCCTTCTCTGCCGGAAACGGCGTTCGATTCTGGAGCTACAAAGGACGGGACAACATGTTGGCCGTTCGACCGCACGAAAGCGCGAACTGGCTTGTCGAGTTTAGTCCCGATGGTCAATATATTGCCCTTGGATCGCATCGTGGTCAACACAGGCTGTCAACAGAATATGGATATACGACAGGGGTGGAAGCGGAAAAAGCAGGGCCAATAATCATTCTTGATTCTAGCGGGCAATATGTTCGCACAATTCCTGGCAGGATACATGGTTTTTCGTGGATACCTGACGGCGGACATATTGTTATTGCAAGCAACGTGCACGACCCGTACGAGATGTACGATGCAAAGACCGGACAACTGGTTCACAAATTCACGGGACCTTCCGGTGCTGCTAGACCGTTCGTAAGCGTCACTGGTCAAGTCTTGACGTCTGTGGGTAAAGATTTGATGGTTCGGCAATGGGACATCGCAACACGGCAACTTATAAATAAATTTCCCTTTCATAGTGAGTTTCCTGAAGCTGGCCAGCTCCAAGATACCTCTGACGCTCGCGTCCAATTCTTGCAAAACAAATTGCGAATTGCTTCCGTTGGTCCAGATGGGCACCGACTGGCGATGTTTCGCAATGCTCGGAATCAGAACGTTGCGTTATGGGACGTAGCTGCCGGAGAGGCCACGCAACCATTGCAGACTCAGCGTCGTAATGTGAATACACTCGTGTTTAGTGAAGAGGGTAACCATCTCTACGTCGGAAGCAATAGAGCAGGGCTCACACTTTTTGACCTCCAGTCAAACCAAGAAATCAAACGTTTCAACGGTCACTTCGGCCCGATTACCGGTATCGCAGTCAGAAGGGACCAGAAACACATCGTCTCAAGCGATTTCGCCGGTGGAGTCATCGTCTGGGACGTAGCGAGTGCTCGGCCGTTGTTCACACTCTCCGAGGCTCCGAAGAATGTTGATGACCGCAGACATCCCAAAATAAAGGCTGGCTCGGTTGCCTGGTCGCCCGATAGCACACGCATTGCTGTGGGACGCCTCGACGGAACGTTAGAAATCTGGAACGTGCCAACGAATCCCTGACAGGCGACCATTTTTTGAGTTGAGCCGAAGCGTTCCGGTGCAACTCGGCGGCACATGTCATTCGGGCGAAGTCGACTGAATTCGTTCTCACGGCTCACCGCTCGTCAGGTGCTGCACGCAATTCGATTTGGGCGGTTTCGTTCATCAATCAGCCGGAATGGGTCATCAAGTCACACGTATTTGCGGGATTCCCAAATAGCGACCGATTCTTCGGATCAGGCTGCCGATTGGGGGGCTGACACACCAGCAGTTCAGAGCCCAGCTACGGCGCGTAGGTGTGCATCGGCCTCCGCGCCGAAACGGTGCGAACCGCAACGAAAAACGTCAAGAGAATTCCCCCCACAAAAACTGCGCCAAGAACAATAACCTGCGTCGGGAATGGCCCATGTAGCGTTTCTCGACTGAAACTCAATCAAACGAATTTGTGGGGTGACACCAATCTAGTCCGACGGCGACGCCGACTCGCAATCAAGAGCAGCCCCAAGGGTAGCGCGAGGCGGGTCGATGGCTCGGGAACAACGAATTGGCGACCGTCTTCGGTCCAGCTGAACTGGATATCTGCGCTAAACGAGGTGTCGTCGCCGATGGGTAGCGAAAATGCAATCTCGCTTCGAGCGGTGGATTGTCCGACGTCGTTAAGCATTTGGAATTCACCCGCGGCAAACGGTAGCAATACTCCCTCGGCCTCAATGGCGGCGATTGGCAATTCAACTCCCAAGCCCGTTTCGATGGCAGCGCAAAAGACACCGAACGCACTGTCCGAACATTCCAGCGGGCCGGCCGATACGTCGTAGCTGCCGATTTCTGATTCGACGTAGGCAGCTAGGTCAACTAAGAGTCCGGTTGAGGCACTTACTTGAGTTGCCGTCAATGGCCCCGTGAGATTGGCTGTTACTTGGACTGGAAAGCCAAACACCTCGATGGAACTTTCCAGTTCGATGTCGATTACTCCAGAAAACGCGAGGCCTTCAATGAAAAGATCACCGTCGGTAATGGTCTCCGTGATATCGCTATCAAATGTCCCGACAAAGCCGCCCGTGTCGATCGTGATACTGGGTGTGACCACTATATCAATGCCGGTATCCGGATTGGGGATCGTAATCGGATCGATGCCGGCCGTTCCGTTGCTGAAGGAAAAGTCAATCGTTACGGATTGACCGTGGCTAACTGTGGGCGAAATCAAACACAGGATCGCTGCTACGCTGAGGCCAGCGATGAGCCTCAATCGATTGGTTGGGCGTGTGGCGGTGTGATACATAGTCATGGTGCGCGAAAAACGCCAACAACGTCCAGCAGCCCAGTCAGGCGATCGAGGGAACATTGTTGGCGTTTTCAGTGG
>CBDUAB010000342.1:0-5138 GCA_965365045.1 uncultured Planctomycetales bacterium | reverse complement strand
GGTGTTGGCAACGATGGCCGGCATGGGTGTGGGAATGTTCGTCCTGCGCAAATATATTGACACGGCCCCGATACTCAAGCACGTATTATTGAATCCACCCACGGGAGACGAACTCGAAGAACGGCAACAGCGCGAAGCCATTGTCGATTATTCTCACTTACTCAACTGCGAAGGGACAACAACAACGCCGGTCGCGCCGTCCGGAAAAGCGCAGTTTGGCAAAGAACTCGTCGATGTCATAAGTGACGGCGAATTCCTTTCCCGTGGGGCGCAAGTCAAAGTAATCGACGTGCAGGGAAATCGCGTGTTGATTGCGCCAATGGAGTCCACGATATGACCGGGATAACTTGGGCCATCCTGCTATTGGCGCTGGCCCTTGCGCTGTTGGTCCTCGAGCTATTCGTTCCTTCCGGTGGACTGCTCGGACTTCTTTCCGGCGTGGGAATTGTCGCCTCCATCGTCTTGGTATTTCGTGAAAGTGCGACGTATGGCGCGCTCTATCTTATTGGTTTAGCGATCTTGTTACCGTTAATCCTTGTTTCCATGGTGCGTTACTGGCCGCACACGGCCATCGGCCGCATGATGTTAAACATTCCTCCTCCCGGTACGGAAACGACCCCGTCCGAAGTCCAAAATCCTCTGGAGGATCTTGTTGGCAAAGTCGGCCAGGCCAAAAGCAAAATGCTGCCCAGCGGCGCCATCATCATTGACGGACGTACCTACGATGCATTCAGTGGCGGATTCGCCGTCGAAGCGGGCGACACGGTCGAAGTCATACGTGTCGAGGGAAACCGCATCATGGTGCGGCCGTCAACCGTTCGAGCGGCTAATACGGTCAGCTCGAATCCATTAGATCGTCCGATCGAGGAAGTCATCCCCGATCCATTTGACGACCCACTACCTTGACACGGGCTGGCAACTCGGATACCAAACGCGAAGAGTTTTTAGTTGCGATACTGCAACCCGTTGAAACATAAGTTGGTTCCCTAGTTGGACAGCGCCGCTTGTGCGCTCAGTGTAACAAGTTACGGTAATGTCGTGACTCAAAGTGGTACGGTCCAACTAGGCCATGAGGAGCATTTAATGACCTTGTTTGCTCAAGAAATGACCTTGTTTGCTCAAGAAATGACCTTGTTTGCTCAGCAATTCCCGGCGAACGTTGTCATGATTATCGGCAGCGTCATTGCGCTGGTCTTCTCCTTAGTTATTTTCTTTATTTTCTTTCGCTACTTTCGGCTTTGGATCCAGTGTCGCACGACCGGTGCCGGAATTAACATTTTTGACCTGTGGGGGATGACTTTCCGCAACGTCAATCCGAACGTGATCGTGCGCAGCAAGATCATGGCAGTTCAAGCGGGGCTAAGCGAGGAAGGTTCGGGCATCACCAGCCAACTTCTTGAGGCACATTATCTGGCACGTGGCAATGTGCCGTTGGTGATTCGCGCGATGATTGCGGCGGCGAAAGCCAAGACAATAAACCTGACTTTTGAGCAGGCGCGAGCAATTGACCTCGCGGGCCGCAACGTTCTCGAAGCGGTTCAAACCAGCGTCTACCCCATAGTGATCGACTGCCCGGCCAAAGATTCGGGTAAATCGAGACTCGATGCGGTCGCCAAAGACGGTATTCAACTCAAGGTCAAGGCACGCGTTACGGTCCGGGCCAATCTCGATCGACTTATCGGCGGTGCGACCGAGGAAACTATCGTCGCCCGAGTCGGCGAAGGCATCGTCAGCGCGATTGGCTCAGCCACGACGCATAAACACGTTTTGGAAAACCCCGACACGATTTCTAAGGCTGTGTTGGCGCGACGCTTGGATTCTCAAACCGCGTTTGAGATTGTGTCGATTGACATTGCCGATATTGATGTGGGCGATAATATTGGCGCCCGCTTACAGGCGGACCAAGCCGAAGCCGACACGCGCGTTGCTCGAGCTCGCGCCGAAGGTCGCCGCGCCATGGCTGCCGCCGCCGAACAAGAAATGGTCGCCAGCATCGAAGAAAGCCGTGCGCATCTCGTCGAGGCTGAAGCCGAAGTCCCCAAAGCCATCGTCCACGCATTCAATGATGGGAAGCTGGGTATCATGGATTACTACAAATTACGCAACGTACAATCTGACACAGAAATGCGGCGCGCCATCGCCGGTACCGGTGCCGGTGGTTCGTTGGGCGGCACGTCATCAAAGTAGCCGGGGAATGCATACGATGGCAGACTTTACGTGCTTGTTCGCCCTTGGTCGGCTTGAGATTATCATCTTTATTGTCGTTTTCATTATCCCCTTGATATCTCAGATGTTGGGGGGTGGGAAAAAAGCTAAGGAAGCGCGTCGTAAGCAACAGCAACAACGTCCCCGGCCGCAGCAAGAACCGCTCGCCCCCGCGCCACAACAAGGTGCGCCGCAGCAACCGGCGCCACAACAAGGTGGCGGGCGCAACGCGCTGGAAGCCGAGATCGAGGAGTTCCTGAGTCGCGCACAAGGTGCAAAACGCCAGCAGCCCGCGAAAAAAGTTCAGCCGCATATCGAAAAACCCGAGGAAAAACCACGTCGCCTTGTCCCTGCACGTACTGACTCCGCCACGCAAACGGCGTCACACGAGAAGGAGTTGGGACGAGACGTTGCGGACCATGTACGCGATCATATTCAATCCGATCCCATCAGCGAACATGCGAAACAACTTGGACATGACATTGGTCAGGCCGACGAAAACCTGGAGGGCCACATCCATGATGTTTTTGATCACCGGCTAGGAAAACTAAGTAAGCAGCCGACTGAGGATTCACTGACTGAAGGGACCGATTCGGAAGTTTGGCAGTCGACTGCCGAGCGCCGTGAACGCAGCGAGGCTGCCCATCGGAGTCGAATCGAAGACATCGCTAAAATGCTCCGGGACCCGGTCTCCATGCAGCAAGCTATCATTCTGAGCGAAATCCTGCGCCGGCCGGAATAGCTTGCGTCGACTTGAGAAAAATGCCGGATGGTAGCGTTGCGCCACTCCCGACATACGAACGAGAAAATGTTCTTCACTTTTGACGGCATCGACGGGACAGGAAAATCCACACAGGCAAACCTTTTCTGCGATTGGCTTACGAACCAGGGAAAAACGGTCGTACACTGCCGGGATCCAGGCTCCACTAAAGTGGGTGAGCAGTTGCGAGACATTGTCCTGCAGCGCGGTGATCTGGCCATCGACGCGCGTTCGGAAACATTGATTTACATGGCAGCCCGCGCACAATTGGTCGAGGAGATCATTCGGCCCGCCCTTGCGCGGGGAGATTTCGTGGTTTCTGACCGTTATTTATTGGCAAACGTGGTTTATCAGGCTCACGGATTGGGGCTCGACGTCGACCAGATTTGGGAAGTCGGACGATTCGCCACGGGCGGTTTGGAGCCGGCACGCACGTTCTTGCTCGATATGGACGTGGCGGCGGCGCGAAGGCGTCTGCAAGGCGACGCTGACCGCATGGAAGAACGGGACATGGAATACTTTCAACGGGTCCGCGACGGCTTCTTGGCCGAAGCGCGCCGGCGGCCAGATCGGATTGTCATCATCGCGGCGGACGGCACGGAGAACGAAGTACAAGACACAATCCGAGCGGCGTCGGGGATCTCTTAAAAAGATAAGTAAGGCAAATAAAAGTGACTTGGCAAGGCCTGCACGGACACGACGAAATAGTGTCGCATTTTCGCCATAGCCTCGAACGTGGCCGGCTTGGCGGTACGTTTCTGTTCGTGGGGCCACCGGGGATCGGCAAGCGTAGTTTTGCTTTGCGGCTAGCTCAATCGCTGTTGTGCCCGCGGCATCCTCCGGAGCAGCTGGATCCATGCGGCCAATGCGAAGATTGCCAACAGGTACTCGCCGGAACGCATCCCGATGTCGAGCAATTGGCAAAGCCGGCGGACCGGAGTTTCATACCGTTGGAATTGTTAATCGGTGACCGGCAACACCGCCTACGTGAAGGGCTTTGCGCGAGGATTGCCCTGCGACCGGCACGGGGACGTCGCAAGGTCGCCATTATCGACGACGCGGACCGTCTGAATTTGGAAGGGGCGAATTGCCTGTTAAAAACGCTCGAAGAACCGCCGCCTGGTTCGGTGTTGATTTTGATTGGCACGAGTCCACAACGTCAGTTGCCGACCGTTCGGTCACGTTGTCAAATAGTGCGTTTTCAACCCCTTGATGAAGCGGTTGCGGCCCAGCTTCTTTTGGACAATGAAATCGTCGACAGCGAAGCAGACGCGTTACGGTTAGCGCGGGCGTCCGGTGGCAGCCTGGCCTATGCCGCCGAAATGGCCTCTCCTGAGTTATGGCAATTTCGCGAGGCATTCCACGCCACCCTCGACGCGGACGATTGGGACAACTTCGAATTGGCCGGCATGGTCAACGAATTCGTGGATGCGGCCGGCACGGCAGCGCCGGCGCGACGCCAACGACTGAAACAAGTCGTCGAAATGGCCATTGAATTCTACCGACACTTGCTTTACGTGACCGCGGGAGCGCAGTCGCCAGCATTTCACGACGACCAGCAACGAGCTGTAAGGCTTGCCGAACACTGGCAGCATGATTCGGAGCGGGCCGTACGCTGTCTCGAACGATGTTTAGCGGCGTTGCGCCATGTTGACGCCAATGCGAACAAATCCACGAACATCGACGCCTGGCTCGATGATCTCGCTCGTCTGGCCCGCGGAGAAAACGTGCTGGTCTAACTGGCATTACGGAGCCTCGACCTTGGGTTTACCCACATTCTCCGAGTCGCTTCGCGGTTCCCAATCTGCGTATAAACCTGACACCTCGCCCTCCCGTGCGAAGACAAGCAAGAACGAACTGCGGACGACGTTCAACAAAGATTGATGCTGTTGCACCATCCCGTGTCGCGAAAGAAAGAAGGCGATTGCGGCGACCTTACGGCGAATCAATGTTGTGCCAACCTACTGGCCGCCAAGATTCACTCGTTGTTTGAAATCGCGATCAAGGTACATAGCAACTGGAAGTCGTCGATTTGCAATTTCGGCGATTACTTTCATGACGTTTCCGTGCGGTTCCGCGGCCTCTGGAGCTTCGCGGTGGTACCAAATTTCTTTGACGTCACCGATCTCGTCGAGTTTAGAACTAAGCGAGTCAATTGGAACCGTTTTGGAAT
>CBDUAB010000341.1:0-5155 GCA_965365045.1 uncultured Planctomycetales bacterium | reverse complement strand
AGAAGTACCGCGTGAAGTCATGCAAATGAATGGAAATGGAGCGGCTTAGGGCTGGGAGAGACTAATTTCACGGTTATTCACGCGGCTTGTTTGGGAAAGAGTTGGGTAAACCGGTTCCTTAACGACGCGGTGATCGAACGATACTAACCGAAAGGACGATTCAATGGCATCGGTGAAACCACCTTCGATGAACGAAGCCAACGATCGAGATCCACACAACAATAACAGTTACGGAACGCTGGTCGATCAGCCTTATTTGCAAGTCGAGCTGCCCGTTTTGGACGTCAATGATTTTAACGAGCGTATCATTCGCGGCTATGAAGATGGCACGGGTGAGAAGTCGCTGCCCGCGGACCTGTCCGTCGCCCGCAGTATAGTCCCGGCTGGCACGGCAACGCTGCGAGACTTTAGCTATGTCGCGCCCGAGATACCCGAGTTCATTCAAGATAATTGTACGGGTTGCATGGATTGCGTCACGGAATGCCCCGACACGGCCATCTTGGGAAAAGTCTTGGCGGAATCCGATCTCGAAGAAAAGCTGGCCGCGGTCGAGGACCCCGAAGATCGCGCACTCTTCGAGCTTCAGTGGTCCCGCACGCGTAAGTACTACGACGGCCCAAAAAAGAAAGGCAAGGAAGGTGGCCGCTTTGCCATCATCATTGATCCGAGTAAGTGCAAGGGGTGCGCGGAGTGCGTTGCCGTCTGTGACGACGAGGCACTGAAGATGATTCCAAAAACCGAAACAATAATGGACGAGATCCGCAAGGGACATCGTTTCTTTAAAGAAGTCGGGCCCACGGATGAAAGTTATGTCAACGACAATCTGCTGATTGACATGATGCTCAAGGAAAAAGCTCACATCTACGTTGGTGGAGCTGGATCGTGCGCCGGCTGCGGCGAAGGAACTGCGTTGCGTATGATGTGTTCGGCGACGGGCGCGAAATACGGAGACCAATGGGGCATCGTTGCGGCCACCGGTTGCAATACCGTCTACACGTCGACCTATCCTTACAATCCGTATCTCGTGCCTTGGACGAATTCGCTGTTCGAGAACGCGCCGGCGGATGCCATGGGCGTGCGGATGCGGTGGGATCAATGTGACTGGGCGGACAAACCGATTTGGTGCATCGGGGGCGACGGCGCGATGTTTGACATCGGCTTTCAGTCGCTGTCGCGACTATTCGCCTCCGGTATGAACGTAAAAGTACTCGTGTTGGATACGCAGGTGTACTCGAATACGGGCGGTCAAGCGTCGACCAGCACCTACACGGGTCAAAATACCAAGATGAGTGTCCATGGCAAAGTTATCGGTGGCAAGCAAGAGCGCCGCAAGGAAATTGCGCAGATCGCGATGATGCATCCGCGGACCTTTGTCGCTCAAACGACTTGCGCCCATGTCAACCATTTTTACAAGTGCGTGCTGGGAGCGTTGGAGTTTGACGGGCCGGCGATGGTGAATTGCTACACGACTTGTCAGCCGGAACACGGCGTGGCGGACGACATGGCATTCCATCAGGCGAAGCTGGCCGTCGATACACGCGCTTTTCCGCTAATGATTTACGATCCCCGCAAGGGCGACACGATCAAAAAGCGGCTATCGCTGCAAGGGAATCCGTCGGTGAAGGAGGACTGGTGGAAGAATCCCAAGTCGGGAGAAGTGGTGGATTTCATTGATTTCTGCCGCAGTGAAGGCCGCTTCGTCAAGCACTTTGACAAGGACGGTGAGCCTTCGGAGACGTTGATGCGGTCGCGGGAGGACCGGCTCGAGAATTGGCGTCAGCTACAGGAGCTGGCTGGGATTATTTGAGTGGCGAGCCGCGACGGTCGACAGTCACTTAGGACTTTTCGATTTTGGACGTTGCGCGACCTCAAATATCCGCGGTATTCGAGGTACGTTATTGTTCGCTCCAATTTCCTAAATTGAAGCTTCGCAGCATCGTACGGCGAACCCAATGCCCGCTAGAACTGTGGCTGGCCGGCGATCACCAGTTGGTCGCAACGCCCTACAGGTCACAATTTGACAACCAACCGCACGTCTGAACCAGTTAAATGGGTAGAGTATGCGCGTGGTAGCTTCGTTGTCATCCATACTAACGTTGGGTGGCCCTACAGAGAGCGGATGTCGCGGTCGCCTGGGATGACCCGTACGACGTCGATACCGTCGCGAATGGGACGAAAGAAAATCACGTAGCGTCCAACAACGCTGCTGCGAATTTCGCTACCGAACTCTGGCGTCACTGCGATTGACCGACACTTCCGTTCGATCGTCTCAACCCAATTCGCCGCGGCGACTGGTTTGTCTCGCGCAATGTAATCGAAGATGTCCGACAAATCCTGCCGGGCGGTTGGAGCAATGATCAGGGTTGCCAGCTACTCAGCTGACTCCGTCAGCTTTTTCGCGCGATCGCGCAGCTCAGAAAATACCGCGTCTCCGTCGATTCCTTGTCCGGCATCCAGTTCGTCGATTCCCTTTTGGATTTCCGCACGTAATTGCTGACGACTCATTAACAAACGGACGCCTTCCGCGACCGCTTCGTCTGTGGATTCGTACTGCCCAGACGCAACCAACCCCTCGACAAATTGAACAGCATCGGCTGGCAAGTCGATATTCATGGCTTATCTCCAACTGCTGCGGCCGGGTTACCCAACACGGTTTTTACGCAAAGCCCCCTCGGGGACATCTTCGGCGTGGTTCAAGCCGCGTCTCCATTATACAATCAAAACATATTCAAGACATCCTCGACTGCGGCTTGCTCTTGGTCTTCCAGTGCAATGAGTTCGTCGACGGAAAGTTGTTGCTCGACGGCAATCAAATGTCGCTGGCAGCGAAATAGCATCGCGCCATCTGAGATCGCCGGAGTCGTCAGACAATACTCACCAAGAGGATTCGCATTTGTTGACTTGAGGTGTCGCTTCACCGCGGGAATCGCTTTGACTGCCGTCTTCTCCCAAATGATTTCGACGCGATTATCGCCGCCCGCCCAACTCAACGGCGTCGCGCCGTAGAAATTGTCTTTGACATTGGCGTCCGCGCCGGCATCTAGCAGCAACTTTGCGACTTCCGCATGTCCCCGCGAACAGGCGAACGACAATGCTGTCGCACTGTACGGTGTTTTCGCATTCACATCGACGTCATCATCCAAGAGCGTAGTGATTTTACTCACGTCGCCCTTGCGCGCTGACGACCACAACTGATCTTCACGATCGTCGGCTGCAACGTGGTGAGGAATCGAATACATGAAGAAAAAAGCGACGAGGCAGATCGCAATTTGTCCGAGTAGCCGGGTCATGGTATCGCTCGAAAAGAAAAATGGTAATCGATGAAGGGATAAAATGTGAAACAACATTCTACCGCATCCGCCGCTTATGCGCATCTCGCCTGATGGGATCTGACGAACGAAGTTCATGATGCCTCAAACTGAAATCGCTTTCATTCGCGTGTCATTCTGAGCACCCACCACGGGGTTCGTGGCAACGCCGATGATGAACGTAGGACAGGTTTTCAACCTGTCTGGACAGGATGAAATCCTGTCCTACCACCACGCTTATCGAATTGCCGATCCTAGTTTATTGGAAGGGAGCCTCAGGATGACACAAAGTCGCGATTTCCAACTAAAACTGCCCGAGAATTCCCCCAAGCAACTAAACGCGTGGAAGTTCCGCAAGGATTTATTGCAGTAGCCGTCCGCCAGAACTAAGATACCGTGGCAGACCAAAACCTCATTAAATTGGCTAAAAGGGCCACGCCATGTCGCGAGCAACGCGAGTCATTGTTGATCGTCGTCGTCGGATTGTCCGTGGCGGCAAATTCCGCAAGCGTTTGCAATTGGAACCGTTGGAAGATCGGCGAATGTTGGCCACGATCATCGTCGACACGTTGACCGACGAATTAGACGGCAGCATTGACGACGCGGATGTTTCGCTGCGCGATGCGATCGCCTTTTCAGGCATCGGCGACATGATCACATTCGACGCGGCGCTGGACGGAGGGACAATACTGCTCACGCTGGGTGAACTCACGATCACCGAACCACTGACGATCGACGCCAATGCACTTGCGAATGGTCTTACTATCGATGCATCTGGAAATGACCCCACGCCCGACGTGGACAATGGTGATGGTAGCCGCGTCTTCAATGCCAATCGTCTGACAGTCAGCGGACTGACGTTGACCGGGGCGGATGCGGACGGAGGTGGTGGCGCGATCCTCGCTCAGAACGTGACCGTCAGAGATAGCATCATCAGTGGAAACTTCGCGACTGCGGGCGGTGGCGGCATTAGCGCGCATGGCGATCAATTCTTCAGCGGGTCCGTTATCGTCATTCGTAGCATGATCTCAGGCAACTCGACGAGCTGGCGCGGTGGAGGCATCGGTGTTGACTATAGGGCGACGATAACGGTCAGTGACAGCACGATCTCGGGTAACTCGGCACGTCGCGGTGGTGGCGGCGTCTTTGCTTATAAGGGCAACGTGACGGTCGCGGGGAGCACGATTTCGGGCAACACAACAGGCGAAGAGGGTACCAGCACTCACGATGGTAACGGTGGGGGAATTTACGTTGACGACGGAATTGTGACGATCACGTCGAGCACAATTTCCGGTAATTCGTCCGGCGGCGAAGAAGACGGCATCGCTTACGGCATCGGCGGCGGAGTTTTTGTAAATGATGGTAACGTGGTATCCCGCGACAGCACGATTTCCGGGAACACAGCGGGCGCAAATGGCGGCGGCCTTTCTGCCGACAATGTAACGACAACAGCCAGCGTTATTTCAGGAAACATTGCCAGAGGTAACGGAGGCGGAATATTCATTGGCGCCGGTAGTGCGTCCGCCGCACGACTCGTGTCAATTAACTCCAGCACGATCTCAGCAAACAGAGCAGCGAAGGGTGGCGGCATTTGGAGCGGCGCTGATGTAGACGCGACGGTAACGTACAGCACGATTTCCAGAAACACGGCGACGGGCGCCGGTGGCGGCATTTTTTCGGGCGAGACCGTGACGGTCACGCAAAGTACGATTTCGGACAACAAGGCGGGTCACAATGGCGGCGGCATATCCGCGGAAAATCGCACGGCGGTTACCGAAAGTACGATTTCCGGCAATACGTCGGGCGGTGCGGGTGGCGGCATTTATGCTGAGAGCGGTGATGTGACC
>CBDUAB010000340.1:0-5168 GCA_965365045.1 uncultured Planctomycetales bacterium | reverse complement strand
ATTCTCTAGCAAGGTTATGTCTTCACACGTTTAATCATTCACGTCGTGCCACACGACGTCGCGCGCATCGTAGACCGGACCCTCGACACAAGTGCGTTGGTAATCCCATTGGCCATCGTGTGTTCGAATGCGCGCAACACAGGTAAAGCAAATACCAATCCCACACGCCATCGGCTCTTCGAGTGATACTTCGCACGAAACATCCGCCGCGAGGGTGACTCTGGCAACCGCTTCCATCATCGGCTCAGGACCACAACATACCACGTGCACGCTCTCATTAGCTGAGCGTTCGGCGAGCACATCGTCCAAGACGTCGGAAACATAACCGTGATGGCCGACGGTCCCGTCATCCGTGGCCAGTCGCACGTCGATGCCTAACTCGCGAAAGTCGTCAACACCTGCCAACGCATCTGCCGTGCGTGCCCCGTAACAAAAAACTACGCTGTCAACCGGCGCCACGAATCGTGCGGGCGAGCCATATTGCTGCCGACCCAAGACTTCCTTTGCCAGTGCCAAGAAAGGTGTTTGCCCGATACCGCCGGCCACCATGACAAGTTTGTCGCACTTGCGCGGAATGAATCCGTTTCCCAGCGGTCCCCAAACACTCAGTTCTTGCCCTGGCATGAGACGAGCCAACCGACTCGTGAGCTTACCCGCGACTAGATAGACCACATCAATCGCCGCCGGATTACCAGTCTCGTCCGTGACGCAATCATACAGGGCCAACGGCCTACCAATAAGTGGATCGTCGCAGGACGTCAATCGGAGCATCAAAAACTGCCCAGGTAGAAAACGACTGGCCATTTCCGGTGCTGAAAACCGCAAACGGTAAGTGTCGCGAGCGATCATCTCATTCGCCAGGACGGCAACCGTATCGCAGAGGCATCGGTCAGCGTAATGGGCTGCGTGCAACGGGTTGTTCATCCCCATTTCATCCTTGACGTCGTTCAACCCTAACCGACGCGCGATCGCGTTGGCTTCCCGCGGCGACCAGACTTCGAGCGGCGCGCCGATTTGGAGCCCTGCGCCGATTTTGAACCCTGAAACGACTTGGCTTGATCGAGTGAATTACCACGTCGCTCAACCTTTTTTTTAGGTCCAACTTTCTTTTGAGGTCCGGATTGTTTTTGTGGTCCGGCTTTCTTTCGTGACTGCCCGCTGCGACCGACAGTTCGTTCTTGAGACCGCTCAGTTTTTCCCGGCGAACTTTTTCTAGCGCCTCGCAATGCGGACAACTCACTCTTGGTCAGTTCGCGATAAGCGCCTGGCGGAACATCGCCTAAAGTCAGCGGGCCAATTGCGATTCGCTTCAACTCCAGCACCTTGTGGCCGATCTTGGCTGCCATGCGCCGGATCTCACGATTTCGCCCTTCCGTCAACACCATCTCGAGAATAGTGTTTTTGCGTTCTCGTTTCTTGACGTACAATCCTGCCACGCGTACACGTCCTTCAGCAAGCCAAACACCCTGGCGAAGCTGTTTCAATGCCTCGGGCGTCGGATGCCCGGCAACGGTGACGCGATATGTTTTGGCAATTCCATAGCGCGGATGCGCCAAGCGATTCGCCAATTCGCCGTCATTCGTGACCAGCATCAAACCTTCACTGGAACGATCCAAGCGTCCAACGGTAAACAGATGCCCTTCAGGAGGTACTAGATCAATCACGCGCAAGCGACCATCTTGATCGCGATGGGTCGAAACCACTCCGGGTGGTTTGTTGACGAGATAATACTTCTGTTTTGATTTACCTAAAGATTGGCCATCAACTCGAACGTCTTGTTCATCAAGGACAACGCGCGTACCTAGTTCCGTGACAACGTCACCGTCGACTTCAACGCGCCCATCCAGAATGAGTTGTTCGCAATCGCGACGGCTGCCGATGCCGCCGGCGGCCATGACCTTTTGCAGCCGATCACCAGGCTGTGTCTCCTGACGCGCATTGTGACTTCGTCGATTCACGGCAGCCTCTCAACCCTACACACTCGGAAACACCTATCATACCCGCTGGCCGCCGCGTGGGTTAGGGGCAGTCCAAGGATTATTGACCTGCCGGGTCCATGAACCACTGAGCCTGTTCGGCTTGGGCACGGGGACGCACATAACCGCGCGGTCGAGCACCGGTAACTTCCGGTGCCGCGTCCACATCAGCGTACGGATCAAAGTGTGTCGCGCGCAATTGTTGGTGGTAAAGATGACCTGGCTGAAGCCAACTCGGACGAGTCACACGACAACCGGTGTGCAGAAGCAGTGCTGCCGACAGAATGAAAAATCGCGTCCACGCATTCCCGGTTGATACAATCGCCGTTTGCGTGTCATGAGACCGCGGCAACTTCATCATACGAAAAGCTTTCTGAACGACGCGCCGACCGCGTTATGGCGAATTAAGCTGCACACGGTTGAAAATGGCACAATTCCTCGTAACCCGAAGCGTAAGCGAGAAAACAGGTTAGGTCCCTCGCTTACGCTGCGGGTTACTGCCAGAGCCGACGGCGTGTCGTATAAATTGCGGCCGCATGGAGCCAAGAGATTGTAGATACGTAACGCAACTCGGCAAAGCCGAATCAACTGGTTTTTTCAATGTTTATTGCCAATACTGAACAAAGACACGTCTTGCAAAGCAAGCAACGCTATCGGCAATAGTCAGCGATGGAACTTCAAAGTTAGGATTTCGAAAAAACTATCATGAAACCAATTCGATTTCATCCGGTTTTTCAGCATTACCTCTGGGGCGGGCATCGCTTGGCGAATGAGCTGGGAAAACCCGTTTCGTCCGCTGATATTTGTGCTGAAAGCTGGGAGGTCGTCGATCATCGAGATGGACAAAGCGTTGTCGTCGCTGGACCTTGGCAAGGAAAAACACTGCATGAACTCGTCACTTCTCACGGACCCGATTTGCTTGGTCGCCATGCGCCTCTCGACCAATTCCCGCTGTTGCTAAAACTGCTGGATGCCCAAAAACAGTTGTCGGTTCAAGTTCACCCCGATGACGAGCGCGCGTCACGATTGAATCCACCAGATCGAGGCAAGACGGAAGCTTGGATTGTACTCTCCGCATCCCCGGGCAGTTTCATTTACGCCGGCCTAAAACAAGGCTTTGATCGCGCATCATTCGAGCGTGAGTTAGCCAGGGATACTTGTGAATTGTGCCTGCATCGTGTGGAACCGAAACCCGGAGATTGCATATTTCTTCCTGCCGGGCTTGTTCACGCTCTGGGTGCCGGACTGATGGTCGCCGAAATTCAGCAAGCCAGTAACGCTACGTTTCGTCTTTACGATTGGAATAGGATTGATCGCGACGGAAAACAACGTGAACTCCATATTGAAGCGGCCTTGGAAGCGATTGATTTCGGACTCGGGCCGGCTAACCCACAAGCACTCACAGAAACCGATGATCCGCACGTTGACCGACTCGTATCGAGCAGCAAATTCGTCATCGATAGATGGACAATCGACAATCCAAAGACGCTGGAGGCCGCGAATCGCTTCCATATCATTCTTGTCATTTCGGGCAAAATCGCTATCGACGGTGATTATCTGCCCACACCTCTACAGCGCGGCGAGACAATTCTTATCCCGGCAAGTCATTCGGAGACACGACTCACGCCAGAGGAAGACGCGGTGATGTTGGACGTTTATCTGCCATGAGAGAGTGGCTTGGCTCACTCTACGCGGTTGCCTCAATATCCGTGAGGTGCTATTGTAAGAGGTGTCGTGAACGCCACTCCGCGAGTGCCCTTGGCGGGCGACGTCGCCGCATCGTTCTCAGCGTGTTTGATCCGTCTTTTGGTCAAACCCTCTCGTTGATCCAGCCCGCGGAGTTTGGATATGTCTCAGACCACCCGTGACGAAGATCTCTTTGCCAACTCGACGATGAGTTTCGGCGAGCATATTGAGGAATTGCGCGGCGCCTTGGCCCGTGCACTTATCGGTCTGGCGATCGGAGTTGGCGTTGCTTTTTTCTGGGCGGATGACGCCGTTCGCTGGATTGAAAAGCCGCTCAAGGACGGACTTACTCAGTTCAATATCAAGAAAGCGACGCTCAACTTTGACGACCAACTTTCTCCCGAACAGCTTGGGCTCATAACGGATGGACGCTTAGCGCCGACCGAAATCAGCATCGAAGCTGAGTTGTTGTTGGAGCAGCTTCGCGCAGCTTATCCAGAACAGATACCGTCGATTGACACTCGAGAGTACGCATTCTTGGCAAGCGACTTGCAGCAATCTTTGCCATTGGTCTGCGCGGCGCTGTTGGAAAAAAACAAAAACGGTGTATACCACGCACTTGTGCAACAACGATTGTCCGACGCTGAGCAAAAGCAGCTTCGTAAACTCGCCGCTGCCAGCGAGACATCTCTGGCGGACGCAAAATCGGTGGCCGTGATACTCAACCGAATTCTGGCCGACCAAAAGTTAATCGCCGTGACGAACGAAACGGCCCTCAAGCAACTTTATTCCGTTCCAGAACAACGAGAGTCCATGCAGCGTCTCGTCAACCAAGCGAGGGAAAAACCACTGTCCGCGGCGCTGACGAAGCGTACCAATCGACTGTTGATGGCGGCCGCATTCGCACCTGATTTACCACCTCCACAGCCAACGATTCTGCGGCTGCTGACGTGGAAACCGGTTGAGTCGTCCGTGCAAACATTGAGCGTGTCAGAGCCGTTTATGATTTGGTTCAAAGCGGCCATGATCCTCGGTGCGATCGTTGCCAGCCCGTGGATCTTTTGGCAAATCTGGACGTTTGTGGCAGCGGGGCTCTATCCCCAAGAACGGAGTTACGTCTATACCTATCTGCCGTTTAGCCTCGGGCTGTTTTTTGCGGGGGCGGCGATGGCTTTCTTCTTCGTGTTTCCATTCGTGCTCAAGTTCCTGTTTAGCTTCAATCAAAGAATCGGTATCGACCCGAATCCACGCTTGAGTGAGTGGCTCAATTTCGCCCTGTTTCTACCGCTGGGATTTGGCATCAGTTTTCAACTGCCGCTCGTGATGCTGCTGTTGGAACGAATCGGCGTGTTCACGATCGAGATTTACATCAGCAAATGGAGGATCGCCATACTGGTGATCGCCGTCTTGTCCATGATGCTCACACCCGCTGATCCATCCAGTATGTTACTAATGGGCATTCCGCTGACGTTCTTGTACTTCGGGGGAATCGGTTTGTGCAAGTGG
>CBDUAB010000339.1:0-5172 GCA_965365045.1 uncultured Planctomycetales bacterium | reverse complement strand
CATTTGGAGACGGCTGTCGCGACACGCGGACACCCGGATTCCAGCGAGTTCCCGCGAGGTGCAATAACAAGGGAAGCATGGCATAGACGACTCCGCCCAAACCGCAGGCAATGAGTGCATATTCACGGCGCGTTAACTGCTCCAGTTTGCTCCTCCCTTTGGCTTCGGTGAGCCGCTTAATGACCGATGTACTCAAGTGCTTTTCGTTACCGTTGTGATAAACTCCGCCCAGCCGAATTGCGATTTGGCGAAGCGTCGACATGTCCTGACGCGATTGCTTGCCGTCGATGAATTTTCCGGTCACCGGATCGCCAACGCCAACGACCAGCACATTCGCCACAGAGGCTGGCATCTTCGGCATACCCGTCGCCGGAACCGTATCGCCATCGCTGAGCAAGATAATCGTCGTGCTTCTTGGCCGCCACGGATGAGCTAACTTGGCGGCTTCTTCCAGACCGGAAAAGATGTCGGTCTGTCCCGATGTGAAGGCGTACTCCATCGGCAAATCGTCCAAGATGTTGCGGACGACTTCGATATCGCGTGTATCAACCACGACCGGTTTTGCGCCGTTGTACACGGCCACAACGCTGACGCGGTATTGCTGAATGGCGATTCGTTTGAAGAACGATTCCATTAGCGCGAACGCCCTTTGCCGGCGACTTTGGTTCTGTTCCACGCCAGCATCCTGCAGTCGCATGCTCGGCGAAACATCGAGCACCAACATCACATGCTTGAGATCACTGACAGGAACCTCCGCGGCGGTATGAACTTTCGGCGTGATCAGCATCAACGTAACCAACCCCCAGCACATTGCCGCCAGCGAGACAATTCGCAGTAGTGGCGTCGCGTGGACCCAAGCCGCGGGCCTGCCGCCTGGCCCGAATGCCAATGGCGCGAGGCGGCGGCAGCGGCGGGTGTGCAGCATCTCCGCGCCCAGCGCAAGGATCATGACGGTACAAGCTGCCAACTCAGCTACCACGGCGTGTACCTCAATCCAAATAAGGAGAACGTGCTGAGGCCGAGTAATGACAAACCCACGATGCAATAGGGAAAGTAGTAGTCCATCGTCTCCGCGGCCACTTTCTCGAGCTCAGTTTGTTGCATCGTGTCGATCCGTTTGAAAATGGCTTTCAAACCTTCCTTGTCGCCGGGGTTAAATACCTCACCTCCGGTCACGCTCGTGATATTGACGATCTGATCGGGTATCGAGCTTTCCGCGATGTGGACGGCGTAGACCGCGATGTTGCTGTCCCGCAGTTGCTTGGCGATTTCCATGTCGTTTCCGCCCCTCAAATCGGAACTGAACCCGTCGGAAACGAGCAGAATCATGCGGTCGCCGTCGTCACTTTCCATGAGCCGTCGGCGACATGCCAGCAGCGCTTTTCCGATCTCCGTTCCACCAAACCCGCTTGGCGCATTCTCGGGTCTCATGTAAGGCGGTGAATAGCGAATGGCGGACGGGTCCGTCGTCAGTGGGACCCAATGCATCACCGAATTGCCAAAGAAGGTTAGCCCAAACGCATCACCTTCGCGGAAATCCAGAAAGTCGTTGATCGCTTCCATCGAAGCATCGTATCGCGTTCCATCACCAAACGTGGCGGTCATGCTACCCGAGATGTCAACGCAGAATTCGATGTTCGTGAGCCGGCGTTTGGTTTTCGGTTCGCTCAGTTGTTGAGGCCCGCACAAAATCGCCAGGACCACAGCCAACAACACGGCTGGCAAACATTGAGCAATATTGATCAGTGCCTTGAACCACTTACCGCTCCTTTGTTGACCATGGTCAAATGGCAGCACAATGCTTCTGCCACGCCGCATCCAGACCCATACGATCAACGACAGCGGAATGATCAACAACAGGAATCCAAGCAGCGGATGCGAAAGCTCAAGCTCACCAGTGGACCTCATACATCTGGGTATCAAACTTCCAACGCATCAGCGGGCAAGTCCTGATAGGGCTTTAGTAATTCCGCGACGTCAACGTCGCCAGCATCACCGGGTCGGTGCAGCCATACATCGAGTTGTTCCAGTAACACGCCCGCTTCTTGATGTCTACGGAGAGCGGCGATCGCATCGACGGCGCTGACATCGTCAAACTTCAACCGCTTGCGCCAAAAAGCGAGCAGCATTCGCTCCAACTCAGCCAACTGAGTCTCGGTCGCACTACCGGCAATCGCATCTTGAACGATCGGACGCAATCGTTCCGCAAGGGTCGCGGGGCGCCGCGAAGCGCTGACCGCAGCGTGCTGCCTTGCATGTTCCGCACGAATCCACCAGATGATCGCAACGAATCCAACTATCCATATCGTGCCGGCGACAATCATCGTCGTCCAATATCCACCCAAGTACGGCGACGACTTTGTCGCAAGCGCATTCGGTCTGACTTGACCTGGCGGCAAAATCGATTCGATGCCGACAGTCAGTGGCGGCAAATCATCCAGCGATGAACGATCTTTGCGCTGCAAGTAGTCCCGTAAGTCGAACTCGCCTGGTTCGAGACCGTAATACTCGATGTCATAACGAAACGCCGTGCCGTGAGGGAATGATCCGGTGATCCGCAGCACGATTGGAGTACGCTCGTCCTCCAGCGGTGTCGCTTCGAGTTCCGAACCTGGCAGGACGATCTGGTCGATCCTTGCGGGCATGCCGACAGTTGCGCTGCGCTGGTCTTCGGCCTGGAGATTCATTGCCATAAGCAACACGGCCGAAAAAACGATGTGCCGTGAAAAAGGGGTCAGGAACCAATTGTGCGAAGCACCCGAAGGGCCGTTCCGGCAATTGGTTCCTGACCCCTTTTTCACAGCGCAATCGCGCAGCCCGTCGAGCGTGCGGTAAGGCGGCGATCGGTCGCGAAGTGCTTTAATCGTGCTCACCTGGCGCCTTTGCCCAAGAGATCTCGCGACTTGAAAAAATGCCGGAGCTTGACGACGAACGGTTCGTCGGTTCGGACTCGTAGATGGTCGATTCCGCCGCGCTTTAACTCTTCGTCGACATGGTTCTGGTCGAGCCATTGTCGCCGTCCATGCGTGACAAACGCATTGCCGGTTTCCGCTTCTTGACCCCGAAAGAATCCACTGCCACGAAGTTGCTCTTCCGCCGGATCTTGAAACTGCAACACGGCACAGTCATGCAATTGGGCCAACTGTTTTAGCGCTGGAATCGCGCGCGGATCATGAAGGTCGCTCAGAACAACTACAAGAGCCCGGTCGGTTAGGCTGGGACTCAACTCGGCGATGCGCCGGCTGAGTTGCGTCGATTCATCATAGCGGAAATGCCGCAGGCGATGCAGCCATTGCATGATTTGATGTTTGGAGAGGCTTGGCGCGATACGAAAATCTCGTCCGCCGACTCCCACGATACCGACGGGGCTGACGCGATCGAGACAAGCGAACGCCAATCCACCCGCGACATGAACAGCGATCGCATACTTGCTGCGCTTTTGCGAGCTGATTGTCATCGACGCCGATGTGTCAAGCAACAAGTAACAAGGCAATCGCTTCGGTGCTTCGTATTCTTTGACGGACAAGCGGCCAGTCCGAGCCGTGACTCGCCAATCGATCGCGCGGATCGGATCACCAAACTGATACTGACGCGACTGCACGTACTCGATGCCGGCACCAAGGAACGGCGATCGATCGGTGCCATAGCTGAGACTGTTCGCCAGTTTCTTCACCGCAATCATGAATTGCCGCGAATCAAGCGTGTCGTGATGTTCGAGGTAGCCTTCCACGGCGGCGTTCCTATTCGGTCAGAGTAACGTTGACGGGCGGGATGAGGGACGCGCGAAACGGGATGCGAGATACGTGATGCGCGATAAATGCGATTTCCAATCGTCCACTCCGAGAGAACTTGTATCCGTTTCCGCATCTTGCAACCGGCATCCCATACCTTTCATCTCGCATCGCGCATCCCGCATCCCAGACCGACGAGACTAGCGGAATCACGTCGATACAGCCGTCGCCGGTGTTGCACCCATGTCGCTCAGCATGTCCTGCAGCACGCCCGCCGCGGTCAATCCATCGGCGAGCGCTTCGTAGTTCAAACGCACTCGGTGTAAAATCGTGTCTTCGGCCAATGCAAACAGGTCGTCCGGGACAACATAGTCTCGTCCGTGAATCAAGGCACGTGCGCGTGACGCCTTGATCAGTGAAATCCCTGCCCGTGGACTGCCGCCAAGTTCAATGTTCGGATGATTCCGAGTTCGGTTGACAAGTTCGATGACATGTTCCATAAATGTGTCGCTGACATGCACGTTGTGAACCGCTTCCATTGCCACGATCAACTGCTCCGATGAACCCAACGGCTTGTCATCGATGATGTCAAACTCCGTGCGGGCGATCGCCCCACGGTCCTCTCGTCGAACGCCGAGTTCCATATTGCGCCGTAGAATCTCTCGCTCTTCGTCGGGCGTCGGATAGTCGAGCCGATGGCAGAGCATAAACCGATCAAGCTGGGCCTCCGGCAATTCAAACGTTCCGGCCTGTTCGATCGGGTTTTGAGTCGCAATTACCAAAAACGGCGCTGGCAGAGTGAACGTCTCGTTGCCGATCGTAACCTTGCGCTCCTGCATCGCTTCGAGCAACGCGCCCTGGACTTTGGGCGCGGCGCGGTTGATCTCGTCGGCCAACAACAGATTAGTAAAGATCGGCCCCTTGCTGACGCGAAATTCGTTGGTGCGCTGGTCCAGGATCTCCGAACCCAAGATGTCGGACGGTAGCAAGTCAATCGTGAATTGGACCCGGCTAAAGTCCAAATCAATCGTCTTTGACAACGTCGCCGCCAACAGCGTCTTGGCTATGCCGGGAACGCCTTGGAGCAGAATATGCCCGCCCGTGAACAGTGCCACGAGCAGCCGCTCAACGACGACGTCCTGCCCTACGACGACGACCCCAACGCGATCGCGCACGTCTTGGATAAATTGAATGATGCTCTTGGAGACCGCCTCCGATGTGGTACTGGATGCCATAACGTTCTATGGTTTGTTTTTAGTAGCTTTGCGTGATTCCAAGACACGATGCCGCAATAACCTAACGGTAGCCCGACGCGCGAGTTGTGAAGTTGCATTATTCTCGTTCATCGAGCGGAAAAGGGGACTGGCTCCGTGCACGAAATGCGTAGAATAGCGAACGAAAAGTCACGCACGGTGCCTGTCCCCTTTCTCCGCGGGCCAGC
>CBDUAB010000338.1:0-5174 GCA_965365045.1 uncultured Planctomycetales bacterium | reverse complement strand
AGGAGGGACAACCAGCTTGTCCACGGAGCCCTCTTGCACTCAGCAAGTCGCTTCTGTACGTCTTCGATATCAATTGCTTTCTCATCTTTCATTCGACTGATCTCCTACTATACAGATAACGAATTGGTGTCTATGCGGCCTGCTAAAGCTGAAGAAGCCAAAGCTGCCTGGGTTGGCCGATACTTCGCCGAGCAAACCCGAAAAGTCAAAGAGTTCCATGGAGACGTTCGCGAATTCCGCTTCTAATCTTTCGATCTCGGCATGATTATATTCGATGGAAATCGATTTGGGGAGAGTTTCAGCGTGCCCAGATCCCCTAGCGGCGCGGGCAGCAACCAGTCATAATCCTGCTCTCATTTGGTCGTATGATTGCAAGGAGAAAACACACATGAACCTACATCGCAGGTTGTTCTTAACAGTTGGTATCGTTGGCATTGGATTGCTCGTCAGTGCCGCCGACGTCGCATTGGCACAACAGAAGAAACCCAATATCGTCATTATTTGGGGTGACGATATCGGGCAATCGAATGTCAGCGCTTACACGCGCGGCATGATGGGCTACCAGACTCCGAACATCGACCGGGTTGCCCGAGAAGGATTGTTGTTCACGGATTACTACGCCGAGCAAAGCTGCACCGCGGGTCGGGCTTCATTTATCACCGGCCAGCACGGGATGCGAACCGGTCTTACCAAGGTTGGCCTGCCGGGGGCAACATTGGGCCTGCGCAAGGAAGACCCGACGATTGCGGAGCTGTTAAAGGCACACGGATACGCGACCGGACAATTTGGCAAGAACCACCTCGGCGACCGCAACGAATTCCTGCCGACCGTGCATGGGTTCGACGAGTTTTATGGCAATCTTTACCACCTTAACGCGGAGGAAGAGCCGGAGCAGCGAGACTATCCGAAAGACCCCGCGTTCCGCGCCAAGTACGGTCCTCGCGGCGTGATGGACTGCAAGGCCACCGACACGGACGACCCGACCGTGGACCCACGCTTCGGTAAAGTCGGCAAGCAGACGATTAAGGACACCGGCCCGCTCACAAGAAAGCGGATGGAGACCATCGATGACGACGTAGCCAAACGTGCCGCGGACTTTATCCAGCGGAAGTCCAAGACGGACGAACCGTTCTTTGTGTGGGTGAACTTTACTCATATGCACTTCCGCACACACGTCAAGCCGGAGAGCCTAGAGCAGTCCGGTCGCTGGATGAGCGAATACACGGACGCGATGATCGACCACGACAAGAACGTCGGCACCGTTCTGAAGGCGTTGGATGACGCTGGGATCGGTGACGACACGTTCGTCATGTACAGCACCGACAATGGCCCGCACATGAACACTTGGCCGGATGGTGCCATGACCCCATTCCGTAACGAGAAAAACTCAAACTGGGAAGGTGCTTACCGCGTGCCGTGCATGGTCCGTTGGCCTGGCAAGATTCCCGCTGGCTCCGTGTCGAACGACATCGTTTCGCACCTGGATTGGCTTCCGACTCTCCTGGCCATGGCCGGTGACACGGATGTCACGGAAAAGCTACTCAGGGGCTACAAAGCCGGAGACACGACGTACAAGGTTCACCTCGATGGATTCAACCAGCTTGGCCATTTGACCAACCCGAAAAAAACCAAAAGTGCTCGCGAGTCATTCCTCTACTGTAACGATGACCAACAACTGACCGGTCTTCGCTACGATAACTGGAAGCTTGTGTTCATGGAGCAACGAGTGCGGGGAACACTACGGATCTGGGCCGAGCCGTTCATTTCGCTTCGTCTGCCCAAGATATACAATCTCCGACTCGACCCCTACGAACGGGCCGACGTGACTTCGAACACGTACTACGATTGGCTACTGGATCGTGCATTTTTGCTCGTTCCCGCACAGGATTATGTCGGAAAGTTTCTGACGACATTCCGCGAGTATCCGGCACGCCAAAAATCGGCCAGCTTCAACCTAGACGAAGTGATGCAAAAGCTGCAAGAAGGCGGCGGCTCGAAATAGAGTTGCGAGTTGTCGCAAACTGGGCTGTTGTCGAATTTGCCGCTACGACGATGCCCGCAATGAAAAGAGCAGATAACGGTGCGGCGACAAGTAAGAATCGGACGGAGAAATGCATGGTGGCGAAAAGAAACCGCTTGCTCGGAATGACCATCGGTTAGGCGAGTGGTCGCCGCCGTGAACGAAACGAGCGACATTGAACAACTAACGGGACGCCGCTTGAATAAAGTACGGAGGCGATCCGCGTAGCGAATCTTGTGAGTATGCTATGGAAGCGTAGCGAAACAACTTGTGGTGCAGGCGTCCCGCCTGCCCGCAGCAGCCGAGACGGCTGCACCACAATTGGGGAAGTAGTTGTTCTACACGTTCTATGTTGGGCGACCGGATGCAGACTCAGTCGCGTGCGGTGCAGGCGCACCGCGCAACAGTCCTTCCGTGCTCACGTCCTCGTCGAGATCGGGCCAGTGAATTCCGTAGCCGCCGCCACAGGTTTTCCAATTCGAACGATGTTCTGGCGATGCATGAAGCAGCCGAGGATACCAGGCGTATGGAACGGTAATCGTACGTCCGTCAACCAAATCGACGCTAAATGTGTCATCGCCGAAGTGAACATCCTTGACGCGTTCACCGGGCTTGATTTCCGAACCAGCCATTCCACGCCTCCAAAAGTTCTTGTTGATTCTCGCGAATAATCCGTTCAATCGTGCGAAGTTCGTGACCACTGAATCCGAGATTACGTACCAGACTGATCGGTTCTAGCCAGAACTTCACCGAGTTACCGTCGCGATCGACGTGAACATGAGGCGGTTCCTTCGGCTCGTGGCTGTAGAAGTAGAATCGGTAAGGTCCACTTCTTAGAACCGTTGGCGGCTCGTTCTTGTCATAGTCCTCCAGACGTAGGCGAGATACGCCCCAATGCCGAACACTATTAGCAAACCCGTTGGCTCGGGAACTGTCGCGGAGGCTCGCGGAATTGACTGTTGCCAGTGCAGCGCGAGCGACATCAGGTCAGCGGCGTTTACCTCACCCGGAAAGCTAGGATTGACCGAGACATTTCCCTCACTCCAAGTTTTACCTGACTGGTGCCAATTGAGCCCCATCACATTCAAATCGGTGACATTGACAATACCATCCAGATTAACGTCAGCAGACAAATACGGCTCGAGGAAACCGTTTTCGCGTCCTGCTTCAGCAAGCCATTCCTCTACATCATTGTGATCGACCGTGTCGTCGCCGTTCAAATCCAATGCTGGATTGTTAATCCCAGTCTCGATGGCGGTCACCATTCGGTCGATGTCCGATAAGTGGCAGACGTCGTCGCCGTCAAAATCACACGATAGCGGTGGAAGAAACTGCATGAAGGTGGCCGAACGGACGATTGGGAACGCGCCATTGTGTTCCCCCGACAAGGGATCGAACCGCAATACAGCATCTGCCATTTGGCTGCCGACGTACAAATTGCCTTCTGGTCCAACGGCGACGCCAAGAGTCCCCCCGGACGCGGCGCCAAATGCTGGGATATCGTCGATTAGAATGTCAATAAACTCGCCTGTGTCGGAATCGAATCGGATGATGCCACCATCCAATGCCTGGTCGCGGCGTCGATAATTGTAGGCGGCGAACAGCTCGCCACTTGGGGCAAAAGTCATTTGGTCGAATCGGTAGGCCGTAAGGCCAAGTTCCTCGAGGTCGGTGATTGGCCCACTTCGCTCCCCGGTTGCTATGTCGTACCGTGCAAGACTTGAGGGAAAGACTGCCGCAAACACGTCGCCGCCGTCGCCAAGAGCGAATGGGCCGAAACTGCCAGATAGAACCACTCTGATAAACTCGCCTGTCGATCCATCGAATTGGTAAAGATTGTCCCACCAACCCGCGGTACCGTAGAAATCACCATCCGGACCAAAAGCGATCCAGTCGAGTGCAGAATCGATGAATGTGTCGAGGAAGACTCCGCTACTTGGATTGAAACGATAAACGCCCCAGCTGCCGAATCGACTTGCACCCTCGTAAATGGCTGAAACGTAGAGCAGACCGTCCGGTCCAAGCGTCATGCCGCGGAAACTATGGAACCCTTCGTCGATTGTCGCGAATTCACCAACGACCTCTCCGCTCCGCTCGTTAAGTCGGGTGATGCCGGCATTACGGTAGCCTGTGTACAGGAAATCACCGTAAGCAGCCACATCGGCCCAAACCGCAATGACGGTAAGCACCACCAGGAGCAGCGGCATGCTGGAGCGAATACGATGGCTAAGTTTGCTCTTCACGCGTGACGCTCTGACTTAGTGGTGGGCAAGCTTGGTGACCATAGCGAACAGATATTTGGATTGGCACAACGGAAGGCATTTCGGTCGCCGAACAGGGCGATGGCAATACAGTTCACACGAGAATTGATTCTACCAGATGTCGACCGGGCGGCGCCCAGCTCAAGGCGATCCGGCGCAGCCGGACCCTGCCGAAATGCTCCAGTTGGTGGTCTAACGATTTGTTGAAAAACTGTGGCCTCGAAGAGTTTGCCATGCTATTCGGTTGGCGGTTCTGGTGGAAGCAGGCTTGCGCCATGGACCATTGCCAATACCTCGACTGCATCTGATCGAAGGCGATAGATGATCCGGTATGGCCCCTCAATGACCTCTCGCAGATCCGGATTCTGATACTCGGGCACGTCTTCACCCGACTGAGGAAAGGTCGATAACTGTTTCGAACGAGCCGTAATCCGGTCGATCATCCGAAGTGCGTAACGATCGAGTCCCGGGCGATAAAGTCATAGATGGTCGTGAGATGTGCGATCGCCGTATCGGTCCAAACCACATTCACGACGTCAGACCGAATCGTCGTCGAACTTCGTCAACTGGTACAACGCGCCCAGCATCCGCATCTGCAATTCCGGCATTCACACACTGGCGAACGTAAATGCGGTACATGATATCATCCCAGCTTACATCATCTGGAAGTGATTCCACCAAGCGCTGAGCTTCGAGCTTGACGGAGCTTTCTTGGGGTTTCGACATAGATTGAGCCTCTTAGGATTTTACAGCTTAATTGTAGCTCCAAGCCTGAGCTTTGGGAGCACAAGCCCCATCAACGGAGTTCTGGCGGACGTGATGTCCGCAATCGGGAACGGGACACTGCACTGGGTCCTTGTGGGTGACCATCACCCATCTGCAATTGTCGCGTC